>JAUZPR010000029.1 GCA_030705825.1 Bacillota bacterium
AGTGGACTTTCCTGCACCGTTTTCACCAACAAGGGCATGGATTTCGCCGGTTTGCACTTTCAGGTTTACATTATTCAAAGCCTTTACACCAGGGAAAAGCTTTGTTATGTTTTTCATTTCCAGAATAATATCAGCCATCCGACCAACTCCTTGTATACTAATTATCATGTAACGTGTCCGGTTTGCAGGTGGCAGAAAAAATTGTTTTGCCACCTGCAAACCGGACACCAAATATGGTATCCGGCCAGTAAATATTTTTATTTATTATTTTGCTGCTATGTCGGATTCTTTGTAGTATCCGCTGTCGATAAGTAACTTCTTGTAATTGCTCTTATCAGCAAATACAGGATCGCAGAGGAATGATGGAACAACCTTCTTGCCGTTGTTGTAAGTTTCTGTATTGTTTACAGGAGCATCCTTACCTTGGAGTAAAGCATCAACCATTTCAACAACCTTGGAAGCAAGAGTTCTTGTATCCTTGAATATTGACATTGACTGCTGTCCATTTATCAATGCTGCAACGTTTGGTTTGTCACAGTCTTGTCCTGTAAGAATCGGATAAGGTTTTGCAGAAGTACCGTAACCAGTGTTCTTCAAGGAAGCTATTATACCGATTGCTATACTGTCATTAGGTGAAAGAATTGCATCAAGCTTCTTACCGCCAGCATAGTTAGCTGTGATAAGGTTATCCATTCTGGCCTGTGCTTTTGCTGAATTCCAAGACTGGATAGCGATCTTAGTGAATTCAGTTTGTTTGCTGGGAACTACCAATTTGCCGCTGTCAATATATGGCTGCAGTATGCTCATTGCACCTTTGTTGAAGAATGTAGCGTTATTGTCATCAGGTGAACCGCCAAAAAGTTCTATATTGAAAGGTCCTTTTCCGTCTTTGAGTCCGAGTTTGTCTTCTATATATTGTCCCTGGATAACTCCAACCTTGAAATTATCAAAGGTTGCATAATAGTCAACATATTCGGAGTTCATTATTAAGCGGTCGTAAGCTATAACTTTGATTCCTGCATTATGTGCGTCGTTAAGAACGTTGGTTAATGCTGATCCGTCAATGGCAGCTATAACCAGAACCTTACAGCCTTTAGTTACCATGTTTTCAAGCTGCTGAACCTGAGTATTTACATCATCGTTTGCATATTGAAGATCAACTTTATAACCTTTGTCTTCCAGTTGCTTCTTCATATTTGCGCCGTCCTGATTCCAACGCTGCAGGGACTGTGTAGGCATTGCAACACCGATAAGCTTATCACCGCTGCTGGAAGTAGCAGATGCTGCAGGAGCTGTAGAACCAGATGAAGCAGTTGATGTTGATGCTGCGTTGTTACTGCCGCATGCTGCAAGCGCAAATACCATTACGCCTACCAGAAGGATCGCTAATACTTTTTTCATGAAACCTTTCCTCCTTAAGAAATTTGTTTTTAGCCATTTAATGGCATAAACAGGTACAATCCCTGATCAACCTTCCGAATTTTTCAGAATTCATGAAAATGGTTGTACCATATTGCACCTTGGCTTATCTGAGGTTTAAGGAATTTTTAGCTTCTCTTAACCTCAAATATATTCTACAATAGGAGGCTTGATTTGACTCTAGAGTTATTTGTCATGTATCTTCAAAATATGTCCCTGTGTTTACATTACTAAAAAAATCATAGCAATATTTTAATGTTAAATTAGTGCTAATTCTTTGGCCAGAGATTCTTGGGAACGTTGGTATAAACGTCTTCCAGCCTATGAAATCCGTCATGTATGATGGTTGAAACCATATTCTCCTTTGTTACGGGAATGGGCTGCAACATATAATAAGGTACATTATATTTCCCATCATTAATCTCACTATTTGCCTTTATCTGCTCGCCCTTTGCCATGGATATGGCTATTTCCGCAGCAGTCTTTGCAAGGTTGTCTATAGGCTTGTAAACTGTCATTAACTGCATTCCCTCAACAACTCTTTGACATCCTGAAAGATCTGCATCCTGACCTACCACCTGGACTTTTCCCGCGAGCTGATTCTCTGACAGTGCTTTTATTGCTTCAGCTGCAAGATTATCATTACCGGCTATTATGCCGTCAATTTTCTTACCCCTTTGCAATACATTCTGGACACTTTCAAAAGCAAGTTCGTATTTCCAAGCCTGGGCCCAGCTTTCATCCACTATTTTTATACTTCCATTCTCAATATAGGGCAGCAGAACCTGCATATATCCCTTGTTAATCATAGTACAGTTATAGTCGGTAGGTGAACCGTTAATTATTTCATAGTTACCCCTGGGTACCTTCTTTAGAAGATATTGTGCTAAAAGTTTTCCAACCGTTACATTATCAAAGGATATATACATGTCTACATTGGCATTTCTTATAAGGCGGTCATAAGAAATGACTTTAGTTCCCTGCTTTTTGGCCAGCTGCACTAAAGAACTAAATCTTTCCGCGTCCTGAGGAACTATTACAAGTACATCAATCCCCTGGTCCAGCAAATACTTAACCTGATTGATCTGTTCATTGGTATCGTTGTCAGCATTCTGAACAATTACATCTGCGCTCAGTTCCTTGGCTCTTGCGACGAAAACATCCAGATCGGTCTGCCAGCGTTCCTCCTGTAGAGTACCCATGGATAATCCAATCTTGATTTTCGCCGTCTTAACTGTACCCTCAGCTGAATTTTTACTGTTTTCATCTGTACCGCATCCGCTTATCAGAAGTACAAGCAGCATGACCGGTATGACCTTTGTAAATAACAGCTTGTTTTTTTTCATATCATTACCCGCCTTTTAATGTTTATTTTGCGGAACCTCTTTAAACTCTGTCGGGGTAACACCGACTATCTTTTTAAATATTCTGCTGAAATAGTTCGGATCACAGTAGCCTACCTGGTAGCAAATTTCCTTGACACTGTATTCTCCGTCTTCCAGATATTTTTTAGCCTTACCCATCCTGATAGATGTAAGATAATCAATAAAGTTCTGGTTGGTTTCACTCTTGAAAAGCTTGCTGAAGTAATGGGGACTTATGCATACTTCTCTTGAAACATCCTCCAGTGTGATATCCTTGTTGAAATTCTCATCAATATATTCTTTTGCCTTCAGTATCAAATGATTAAGCTTCTTTTCCCTGTCATTCTTTATGCCGGAGGATATCTGCTCTATCCTTGTTTTGCACCATGACTTGAGCTTGTTGATATCCCCGATTTCCAGAAATTCACCCAGATAGTTCTGTCTAATATTCAGGTTATCATCTTCTATACCGTAATCCTGAACCAGTCGGTGGAGCATTACTACAACTTCAACCAACCTCTTTTTAATATCCTGTAGATCAGAATTGCAATAGTTTTTCAACCAGTCGAATATACTGTTAAACGCTTGTATACATGCTGCTGTCTCTCCTGTGGACGCCTTATCCAGTAAAATCTTTTCCTTGTAATATGGGTATTCGAATTTATATCTGTTTTCCTCGGATATATCGCTAATATGCATAATTCTGTTACCATTAGTATATCTTATGGCTTTCAGTGACTCTTCATACGAAATATGGAGGTTTTCCAAACCGGAATATGTCCTTCCGATGCCTACATATAAATCTATATTAACCTTTTCCAATATTTTGTTATACACATATTGCGCTATATCCAAAGCTTCAAGCCTCTGCGTGTACTCGTCGGTATTTCTGCTAACCGTAATAAATACTACAATACGGTTGAGCATAACCGGACCTACAAGACATTTGCACCTGCATTTGAGCATATCACGGAAGTACGGGTAAAATGACTGGCTCTTAACACTTGAACCTATTCTGTTCCCCAGGTGCCCAGGCTTGTCTTCCTCGCCGAATTCCACCGTCATTATATATCCGTCGTCTTCGGTTATATCGAATATTTTTTTATAATTTTCCAGATCCCTGTTGTAATCATCAAAAAGTAACAGGGAATATATAAAACCGCTCTCGAGAATAGGAAGGACTGTCTCCATCTTTTCCTTAAGTTCCAGTTCCTTTTCCCTTTTTCTTCTTTCTGCTTCTATGATATCCATCGACTTTTTTATAATATCAATTATTTTATTCTTATCAATAGGCTTTGATATATACTCCAGAACGCCCAGATTCAGAGCCTCTTTCGCGTAATCAAACTGTTCAAAGGCTGTTAATATTACAAATATGATGTTGTTATACAGTGCTTTTATTTCCTTAATAGTATCTATACCATTAATGCCTGGCATCTTTATATCCATAAAGACTATGTCAGGTCTTAATATTTCGGCTTTTTCAATTGCCTCTCTGCCCGAACGTGCCGTTTCAACCAAAATTAAATTACTGAAGTTTTTCTCTATAATAAACTTTATTGAATCAAGTACTATCTGCTCATCATCCGCTACAAGTAGTTTAAACATTCCCCATTCCCCCTTTACATCATACTTGACAAAATATATACAGTTAAAATATAATCCCGGTTTGATCAAATTTATTAATAAAGCGGCAGTTTAATAATTATGCAGGTACCGGTTCCAGGCTGACTTTTTATCTCAATGACATCCTCTTTGTTAAAATACAATCTCAACCTGTTGATAACATTTCTCATGCCTATGCCGTTTGATTTTCCGCTTTTATTATCCTGATTTATCATGTCACTGTCTTCGTCAACAGACAGTATCTGTGCTATTGTCTCTTCTTCAATGCCTTTGCCGTTATCCTCAATTTCCACATGGACTTCTTCCCCGGCATTAACCGTTCTGAGTATTATAGTCCCGCCGTTCTCGTTTTCACCTATTCCATGCATAAATGCATTTTCAACAATAGGCTGCAGTATGAGCCTGGGCATTTTAATATTCGTAGTGGTTTCATCAACCTCTTTTATGAATTCTATTTTATCTGCAAACCTTTCCTTGAGTATATATATATAGCTTTCAATATTTTCAATTTCCTGTTTCAGTGTTACTGTACGTTCAAACTTTCCCAGGTTGTACCTGAAAAGCTCTGAAAGATTTTTCATAAAGCTTTCGGTCCTGTCGGCTCCTTCAAACATTGCTATTTGGACACCGGCGTTAAGAGTATTAAACATGAAATGCGGATTTATCTGTGCCTGGAGGGATTGAAGCTCGGCTTCCTTAAGCAGACTTCTCATCTTCAGGTTCTGCATTTCCTGTTCCTTAAGCTGGCTTTCCAGCTCAGCCTTCTTCTTTATTTCCTCAACATGGTTACTAATACTTGCTGCCATTCTTACAAACGTCTCTGCCAAAACGCTAAGTTCGTCATTTGTATTAACCCTTATCTTGTCTATCCTGTAATTACCCTTGGCTATTTCATTAGCCGATTTTGAAAGCTTTATTATAGGCTCGGTAATATAATAGGTAAACCAGATTATAAGCAGAATATTAAATACCGCCACAGCCAATATAAGGATAACATTTATTGTTTGCATTACATTAAGTCTGCCCTGGAGCACAAGATAGACATTTGTATTGTCCTGAAACTGGTTTAATCTAAGTTTATCTATATATGAGTTTATATAGCCGTAAATCTTGCTGGATTCATTATACTTGGAATTATACTCGTCAACATTTCTACCCCTCTTTGCATTCATAGCCGATAACGATTCATCGAGGTATGTTTCTATCATGTTTCCTATATCACTCATAAGCATACCGCTATCGGTATTGAGTGCGTCTTTTTTTATACTGTCAGCCATATCCTTGAGCTTGCTGCTGTATTTATAGTACTGGTTCAAGCTTTCCGAATGGCTTGTGGACAGATAGCTTTCAAGATTTATCTGTACTGTCTGCAGGTTGTCGCCAAGCTCCGACAGGTATACTCCGTTATTAAATAAAGTATTCATCTTTGTTGCAAGAAGATGGGAGTTAATGTACGTATATACGCTTACTATACTTGTTAACGCAGTAGTAACCAGAAAGTACATGAACAGTCTTTTTCTTATGGCATTTTTACCGGCTTTGAATCTGAATACTTTTTTTATGAATTTAAACATTATTGTTTCTTCTGCTCCTTACCATCCAAAATATCACCGTAATTCTGCTTCAGATTAGCTTGAGTAACAGATTTCACTTCGGTATCGATATAAAATGAAGACGGCCTCCCTTTTTCCTTTGCTTCAAACAGCATTTTTACGCTTTCATATCCTATTTTTACAGGATCCTCGATAATGGACCCGTAAATTACACCCGACTGCACATATCTCAATACATCCAGGCTGTCTCCGTAACCGATTATTTTAACCTTTCCAACCTTGTACAGATCGACCATAACCTGGGCCACACCCATTGTATCATTTGAATTTGTACATATTATGGTGCTGACCGTAGGATAGTTGTTCACAATATTCCGTGCAATCTCTTCTGCACTGAATTGACCCGTAGTTGCAGTCTGAATGGTTTTGACATTTATATTGCGGTAATTCCTAACCGAGTCGACAAACCCGCTCAACATTACATTCTGAGGTACGCTTTCCTCACTTGAATAATAATTGCTCAGAATAAACGCAACATCGGATTTGCCATTGCTGGAACTTATTACAAGCTTACCTGCCTCGGTTCCGAGATTATAGCTGTTGCTGCCTATAAAGGATACCCTCTGGCTGCTTCTGGCATCAGAACCCACGGTAACTACAGGTATGCCTAGCAGTGTCGCCTTATTTATAAGCGGGGTAAAATCTTTTTCGCTTAGGACATTTGTGGCGATACCGTCAACACGTGATGCAATGGCAATATTTAAATCTTTTGTCTCTTCTTCAATATTCGTAAACTCAGGACCGTTAAATTCAACAGCTACGTTAAAATCCTTGCAAGCTTTGTCAACGCCTTGTTTAAGCTCCTGCCAGAAAGGGTCGTCCAAACTCTGGACAACCATTACAAAATGGTACTTGGGATTAGTTTGATTTTTTTTACCCGAATCCGACAGCTTCATCTGCGTATCGGTAAAATCGGCAGTCAAATAAGTAAGTCCGGCTATAAGAATTACAAATACCAATATTAATGCACCTGTAATAACTTTTCTCATCAAATCACCATTTCTAAACAATAAATTTTAGTTATACCCATACTCTTAGTTCAATTGAATTTAATTTTTAATGATTATTTTGCTCGAATTTAGTTTTGTGGGATATGTATTTAAAACAAAAGCATATGTGATAATTGCCCAGAATAATAACATTTAACATAATCTTTCGATATATATTATAAACACTCGGACTGCCTTTTGCAAATATAAAAAAAGCCATGAAATCATGGCGCTTCTTTGCTGTTCCAGTTATTTTTTTGTCGTACATCTGTTGGAAAATAAAACGGGAGGGCACTTTGCCCTCCATATAATATATCCTAGTTTACCTTCACGAGATTTGCATATGCAGCCATAAGCCGCTTCATTCCCGAGGTTTTAAAGTTTATCTCCACTCTGTAATCCCCGTTGTCCTCATCAAGTGCTGTAACCTTTCCTATTCCGAATTTTTTATGAACTACCGTATCCCCTACTTTGATATTAAATTCAGAAGTTGGTTTTGGTACGGGTGGTGCTGCCGGGACAGCCATTCTGTTAAGATAACCTGCCCCTGCTCCGGGAGAACTGTCGCTGCGGCTCACCTGTGAGCTCATCCTGCTTTGTCTCTTTACATAACCTTCAATAAGTTCCTCAGGTATCTCTTTTATAAACCGTGAAACGCCGTTATATGTCGTATTTCCAAACAAAGTCCGGCTGTAGGCGTTAGTCATGTATAGCCTTTCCATGGAGCGGGTGATTCCAACATAACAAAGCCTTCTCTCTTCTTCCATTTCATTATCATCGGTCTGGGAACGGAAGCCAGGGAAAACCCCTTCTTCAAGGCCGGTCAGGAACACAATAGGAAATTCCAAGCCTTTGGCACTATGCAACGTCATCAGTACAATATAGTCATTATCTTCCTCAAGATTATCAATGTCCGATACAAGTGAAATATTGGCCAGAAAATTCTCCAAGCCTTGCTCTTCACCCAGAGCTTCACTCTGAGCCTCAAACTCCATAGCCACTGATATCAATTCCTTAATGTTTTCAATCCTGCTCTGGGACTCTATTGAATTTTCAGCCTGCAGCTCGCCTATTATTCCGGTTTTCTCTATAACTTCACCTATGAATTCGGAAATTTTCATTACATCTTTTCTTACGCTTAATTCGGAAATGAGGGCAGTAAAACCTTCAAGCTTGGCTGCAGCCCGCTGAAGCTGTGATATTTCACGTACATTGGATATGATACTGTATATGCTGCATCCGCGCTCATTTGCAATGTTTTCAGCCGTATCCACCGTAGTATTTCCGAGTCCGCGTTTAGGCACATTGATTATTCTTTTCAGGCTTATATTATCGGATGGATTTTGAATGACTCTCAAATAGGCAATTATGTCTTTTATTTCTTTTCTGTCATAGAACCTTAAACCTCCGAAAATTCTATAAGGAATACTTTCTCTCATCAGCATATCTTCAAGCACACGCGATTGGGCATTCATTCTGTAAAGTATCGCAAAATCACTATAGCTTTTATCTTCCGAAGCACACAGCCTTTTAATTTCACCTGCAATAAAAGCTGCTTCTTCATGTTCGTTCCCGCCTTGGAAATATTGTATCCTGCTGCCTTCAACGTTTTCCGTCCAAAGCTTCTTACTTTTTCTTCCCGTGTTATTCTTAATAACCGAATTGGCAGCATCAAGGATCCTCTGGGTTGAGCGGTAATTCTGCTCAAGTTTAATTACCTTGCAGTCCTTGAATTCCTTTTCAAAGTCCAGTATGTTGCGGATGTTTGCCCCTCTCCAGCCATAAATGGACTGGTCATCATCGCCGACAACGCACAAATTTCTGTTCTTCTTTGCCAACAGACTTATGAGGTAATACTGGGCTGTATTTGTATCCTGGTATTCGTCTACAAGCACATACTTGAATTTCCTGTGATAATAATCCAGAACCGGGGGATTATCCATAAACAGCTTTATTGTAAATAGGATTATATCGTCAAAATCAAGGGCATTGTTCTGTTTCAGCTTTTTCTGATACAGTTCGTAAATTTTTGCTATTTTCCCAAGCCTGTAGTCGGAGGCATACATATTGGTATAAGCCTGCGGCTCTATAAGCTCGTCCTTTGCTCTTCCAATGGCTTCCTGCACCATACGCGGGGGGAAATTCTTCTCATTAAGGCTTAACTCTTTTATGCAATCTTTAATCAAAATCTGCTGGTCGGCAGAATCATATATTGCAAAGCTTCTTTCAAAGCCCAGCTTTTCTATATCCCTTCTGAGTATTTTAACACAGGTTGAGTGGAAGGTACCGATCCACATGCTTCCGGCTTCATCACCAACAAGCTTTTCAATCCTGCTCTTCATTTCCCTTGCGGCTTTATTGGTAAAGGTTATGGCAAGAATGCTCATAGGGTCTACATTGCTTTCCTGTATAAGGTAAGCTATTCTATGGGTCAGAACCCTTGTTTTTCCGCTTCCGGCACCTGCAAGTATAAGCAGCGGGCCATCCCCGTGCAGTACTGCTTTCTTTTGTTCATCATTAAGATTTTCAAGTAATTTCATTAATTTCTCCCCTGAATAAAAGGCTTAAATTTTCATTTCGATAATAAAAAAGCCATGATTTAATCATGGCACTATAATTATAGTTTATATTCGATAGATGGGCAACAGTATAGATAGTAGTTTGGCAATAGATTCTACTTGAACCTGTTTATCCTGCTGTTCCTGTTCCACAGCTTCCTTTTAAGCCTCTTGCCTATTGCATAAGCCGGAAAAATCAGTATGGACAGGAAGAATAGCACTGTTACAAAAACCTTCATATAAATGTTGTCAGTATCTATTAGCTTAAGTCCCATAAGAAGAGTCAGACCTGAAAACAAAGCGCTTATAGTGTAAATAATTATCAGTACCAAATTGATTTTTTCCTGACCTCTTGCTACTGTATAACCATAATACTCTGAATATTCCTTCTGTACCTCGTCAAAAAGCTGAGGAAGGTCAAATGCCTTCTGCCACTTTTTCCACATGTCCATTCCCTGCTCTGAATTGGTTATCTGGCTGAACCAGCTGAAGTGTGTAAATTTCGTAAGCCTGTCCTTAAGCCTTTCAATATTTTTTTCACCGCCCGACATAAGCTCTTCTGAAAAAAGGATCAGTGATACTCTTTGATAGAACGCAAGCAGGAATATGTAAAAATAAATATGTTCGAAATAATTGGGCAGCTTTGTCGAGTTGAATACCTCCCTTTCTGAGGAAAAAACCACTGCCGCCTCCCTCGAGAAACCATAAATGGAATACTTCCATCTGGTATAGGTATTTTCCTTTATTCCCTTGAAATCCTGATCAAAAGTAGAACCGTAATTACTGGGAAGTATGTATTGAAATTTATAGAATTCGTTCAAAATCTCATCCAGGCCTCTGTTTTCATTCCATTCCGATTGGTCCAGACACATATAGGAATATGTAAACAACCTGTCAAAATAGATATTTTCCTTTTCAACATCCTCAAAACCGTTCAACAGGTTACCAATAAAACTTGATAGATCTTCTGCACCATGGAATTCGACGTTATTAAGAACCAAACCCTCTGTCTTTTTCTTTTTCAGATATTTGGGATTCAGTGTCCTGAATTTATAGTTAAAGTCAAGAATATCATCCGAACAGAGTTCTCCGTCCTTATCCAACCTTGATTTAATAACAAGAAAGCATATTCCAGGTTCAAAGCAGATCATTTCTATATCGGTTATTCTGCAGTTTATCCCGGTTTGGTTGCTGTCATTCTCTTTGTTGCCTATGTTATATATAAAACTGGTGCAGGTAAGTTCACTGACAATCTCAGTTTTCTTTTTATCGGAAAGCTTGGAGAAATGCCTCTTAAATCCCTCTCCCCAATACAGTGTGGGAAAAAGGAACTTTTTCACATATGGCAGAAAGTATGCATAGGTATTAAGTTTTTCAGACATGTCCTGTATTTTGAAGGACCAATTTCCATCTGAAAGGAACTTGCCTATAAAATCATTGTACTTATTTGAACTTACAAGAAACGGATAGATAAAAAAAGTGTAGTGAAAATTCGCTTTTAAATTCAAATCTGCCATCTCCCGGAATAAATTATACTTTTATATTAGCATAAATTGTCAAAAAAAGAAATGCCGTACGTTAAAGTACGGCATTTTCCGACAAATGAACAAGCTTTAGAATTCCGGTTCAATCAAACCGTAATTTCCGTCTTTCCTTTTATATACTACATTTACTTCTTTGGTATCCGCATTGGAAAATACAAAAAACTCATGCCCGATCAGGTTCATTTGAAGAATTGCTTCATCAATGGTCATGGGCTTTATGGCAAATTTCTTGGAACGTACCACCCTGAATTCCTTTTCCTCGGGGATATCCCTGTATGCATCACCATTCTCAAATTTGAAGGCACCTTCATGAAGCTTTTTCTCGAGTCTGGTCTTGTTTCTAAGTATCTGTTTTTCTACGATATCAACGACTTTATCTATGGAGGTGTACATATCTCCTTCCTGTACCTCACCCCTTATAACGCCGCCGTTAAAAGGAATGGTAACTTCGACAATGTGCCTGTTCTTCTCTACACTCATAGTGACATGGGCTTCAGCTTCCGGCTGAAAGAACTTTGAAAGCTTTCCGATTTTACTGATTACTTTATTCTTCAATGCCTCTGTTACTTCGATATTCTTACCACTTACTTTAAATTTCATAATTCCCAGCCCCTTTCATCAGTGATATCTTAAGCTTTTCTTTCTTATGATATTCTTGCCTTCCGGCAATATATTAAACCTGTAAACCTATATTATTTTGTATATATTTGTATATATTCTACATTGGGAAAATAAATCCTTCTATATTTTATTTAATTATTAAGCTTTCAAATAAAATGGTTCAATAAATAAAATTATATCGAATTATGTAAAATGTTTGGGGCTTAAGTACAATAACTGTGTGTATTTAAGTTCTTTTATAGTATATACCAGTTTAAAGGAAATTATTATCCCGTACTGCATGCATTATAATGTTTTGAGGTGCATATCCACACTTATTTCACAAAACAGGTGTTTTGTGTATATTATTTCTGTGGATAATGTGGATAAAACTGTGAATAACTTATTTATGGACATTTGGGGTGTGGATAAACTTTTATAGGATTTTTACTCTAAAGTATGTTATGTTAATCAAAATTAATATAAATTTTTATTATGTATTTTTTCTCGAACATGGCTTTATCAGCGTGTTTTATAAAACGGATTTCTCAATTTGTCAAGTGTTTTTTATAAAAAAATAAATGTAATTATTTGTAAATAGTAACCTCTCCCCTGTAAAAAAAGTTATCCACAATCCTATTATTTTTACCCGGGTATGTTAATAAACTATTTTATCTGCTAGTTATTTTTGCTACATTCTTTATTACTATGGAAACAGTTCCATCGGGATTATTTAAAAATTCTATTTTATCACTGTCATTATAACAGCTTAACGGAAAGTTGATTTCTATCCCTGTATCTGTTTTTATTCTGTGTGTCCTGAATTTTTTTTCTGCAAGTGCTTCAGGTATGGCTACTTCATTCTCCGATAAACCTGATTTTTGAATTTCCGAAATATATTCGTTCCTTATTTCAATATTTTTATCGAACACTCTGTCGGCTATTGAGTCAACCTTAATAGCCTTTGTTTCCTCCAGGCTTTCGGCAGTTACTTTTTTCAACAGTGCAGTTTTATCGAAATCCTCATCAAAATATTTTTTGCTTATTTTTTTTGCTGCCTTGTCAATAATCTTAAGTTTTTCGTTATTTGATAGATCGGTTGCACAGTGCATAAACACTTTTGACAGATAGAATTCCTTTTCCCCGTTAATTTCATATTCTTTTTCCACAAGCCTGATATTTAAATCTCCCAGGTTGATAAAACAGGCTTCTTCTATTTTCTGTCCTTCCGAGGGAAGTAATGTTCTTTGCTTTATGATAGTATTTATATTTGTTCCCTCATCCTGCATTACAAAATGCGTATATCCCACCTTATAATTAAGCTTAAGAAATCCGAACCAACTGCTGCCTTCAAAGTCAAACAGACAGCAAACAAGATCGGCCGGGGGAATATCCACATGCTTTACCATTATCCCAAAAAGGATATCTGCCAACTGAAGGCTGGATTCAAGAAAGTTTGCGCCGTCACGGGATATTGCTTTTAAAATGGCGAACACATCATTATTTTCTTCCGCAAATCTGGCATTCTTAAGATTATTGTCATTCAATACCCTGCATATCATTTTTTCAACAAAATCACATGTTTCCCCGTCCATCTCAAGCTCACCTGAGGATAATACAGGAACATTTATATTGTTGTCCAGTATATGCAAAACTGTTTTTCTTACGTTTATCTCTGCATCCATTTGTTTAACCCTCACATTTTATTGAATTTCATTTCTTTATATTACTATGTTTTTGCTGCCGAGAAAAGAGAGCTATAAACAATTAAAGCTCTGGAAGCCCAGAGCTTTTATATAGGTAATTAAATTAGGAGGGGTAAAAAATGAAAAAGTTTTGTTTGCGTGTTCAGTTTGTTTGCTTATTTATATGATACAAATAAATTATTATGAAATTTAATAGAAATTATTAACAATCTGTGAATTATAAAAGATTCAGGTAGATTCAAATCAGTCGTTTGTAGGCCTGATACGTTGTCTCGTCAAAGCAGACCATATAGACTTTCTCGAGAATCCTGTCTGCTTCAAGAAAACTCTTTATTTCACCAACTACAATTTCTGCCGCCCTGTAAAGCGGAAACCTGTATGCACCTGTGCTTATTGAAGGGAACGCAACGGTCTTTATTCCGTTTTTGACTGCCAGTTCAAGAGAGTTTTTATAACACTGTGCCAGAAGCTTTTCTTCCTGGTTGTCTCCCCCCTGCCATACTGGTCCAACCGTGTGAATAACCCATGCCGCAGGCAAATTATATCCCATGGTTATCTTTGCTTCTCCGGTTCTGCAGCCGTTCAAACCCCTGCACTCTTCCAAAAGCCCTGGGCCTGCCGCCCTGTGAATCGCCCCGTCAACACCGCCTCCGCCCAATAAGGAATTATTGGCTGCATTTACGATAGCATCAACCTTCTGTAGTGTAAGATCTCCTTTTATAATTTCAAACCTGTCCATCAGAGTAAGCCCTCCTTTGACTGTAATAACGCCGGTTAAAAGGAATATTCCTTAAGCAGCCTTTCCTTCATATCCCACAATTTTTTAGACAAGTCAACATAGTAGTTATGCGGATTCTCAAATCTCAAAACCTCATCCCACAACGTTTCTACCTGTTGCCTGCAATATTCCCTTATATCCTTCAAAGCCGGCAGTTCATAAATGCACTTTCCGTTTTCAAAAATCTTTACACGCAGCTTCTTTGCGCAGAAGTCCTTGACAGTCTTCTTTTTCCATGTATATTCGGGATCGAATATTTCATACTCACACGAATCATTTATTGTTTCATCTCCAACAGTAATAACATCCGCTATTGCTTTTCCGCTGGCTTTTTCGTACAGCCTCCATACCTGTTTGAAGCCCGGGTTTGTAATTTTTCCCACGTTTTCACTGATCTTTATTTTTGGAACTATGGCACCGTTCTCTTCAATTGCGGCAAGCTTATAAACACCGCCGAATACCGGTTCCGATCTGGATGTTATAAGTCTCTCACCGACACCGAAGGAATCCACCCTGGCACCCTGGATCAAAATGTCCCGGATTATATATTCATCCAGAGAATTTGATGCTACTATACTGCAATCTTCATAGCCTGCCCTATCCAGCATTTTTCTGGCTTCACGGGATAAATAAGTTATATCCCCCGAGTCAATCCTTATTCCTTTAGGTCTGTAGCCCCTTTTGACAATTTCCTGGTCAAACACCTTTATAGCATTCGGTATTCCCGATTTCAGAACATTATAGGTATCCACCAGCAGAGTACAATTATCGGGATATATCCTGGCATAGGCCCTGAAAGCCTCCAATTCTGATGGAAACATCTGAACCCAGCTGTGAGCCATAGTTCCAAGAGCAGGTATGTTAAAATCCCTGTCAGATATTGTGCATGCCGTTCCCGTACATCCGCCTATATAAGCCGCTCTTGCGCCAAGATAGGCTCCTTCATAGCCCTGAGCCCTTCTTGAGCCGAATTCCATTACAGGTCTGCCCTGCGCCGCCCTGACTATTCTGTTTGATTTAGTAGCGATAAGGCTTTGATGGTTTATTGTCAGCAGTACCATTGTTTCAATGAACTGTGCTTCGATAACCGGACCTTTAACAGTTATTATAGGCTCGTTAGGAAATATGGGCATCCCTTCGGGTACTGCCCAGATATCACAGCTGAATCTGAAATTTCTTAAATACGCCAGGAATTCTTCATTAAATATTTTCTTACTTCTTAAGTAATCTATGTCCTGGTCCTCAAATCTTAGATTCTTCAAGTAGTCAATCAACTGTTCCAAACCTGCCATTATTGCAAAACCGCCATTGTCGGGAACCTTTCTGAAAAACATATCAAAATAAGCTATCCTGTTCTGAAAACCGTTCTGAAAATACCCGTTGGCCATAGTTAATTCATAAAAATCAGTCAGCATTGTCAAATTTAATTTATCCATATGATCCATCCCCTTTAAATTTAGGTAAGTTACTCAACACCCTTAACAAGCTCCACCCCATTGATCAACATGTTGTACAGCGCCATTACATTCATCAAATCACCGTTATGAAGCGCCAGGTCGTACGTTTCAACAGCATTCACCGGCACAATGACCCGGGATTTCCTGTCTTGCATATTGAACCAGGTCTTAAGGGTTACTGAAAATTGCTGAATGCATATATCTGTACAATCTCCGGTAATGATATATGTATTCACATGTTTGTTTTCCGCAAGCCATTTTTGGAAGCCTTCTTCAATAAAACCATTTGTTGAGTTTTTAAAAATCAGCCCATAACCCCCGGTATCCTTTATTTCATCTACAATTTCGCTTTCATACGTCCCCGACATACAATGAACCGGATATGAATCGAATTCGGGCGAATCTTTTGCATGGCAGTCTGCAAATGCAAGCTTGGGAATTTTAAATTTATCACACATTTTAGACAGTTTATTTATTTCGGGTATCAAACCTTCAATCCTTGGACTTTTTAACACACCGTCCCTTGTAAAACCATTGACCATATCAACAATTACCAGGGCAGTTTCTTTAACATTAAGTTCGGTCAAACTTACAGCCGAAAGCTTGTTAAACAAATCCAGCATATCTGCCAAAGTTTTTGCACTTTTATTTAAAAAATCCTTTTTATCAATTATCATTTTATAATCTCCTTTCAAAAATAATAACAAGCCCTTAATGTTTTTCCCAGTTGGGATTGAATCTGAACAACTTAGAGGGTCTATGACCCGCATCTTTTGTATATTGATCGGTTTCAATAACCATGTCGGCAATTTTCCTTCTGAAGTTTGCTTTCAGGCATTATATGCAACATTACATTTATTGTCAATCAAAATTTTGATATAATAAGGGTAATATAAAATATATTCGGATAATAAGGAGGGAATCTTTATGAAGAACAGGAAAAGGATAAAAACAAATTTGGAACTGGCAAAGGAAATAAGAGGCACCTGGGCAATAAAGCCAGTAACAAGAGTTCATGACAGCGGTCAAAAGAAGGACAGCAGGATACAGCGGCGTAAAAGCAGGGAAATTTGCAAAGATGAGCTTAAGGAATATCATAGTAAAAGGTCGGGAGATAAATTATCCGACCTTATATTTTTATTCATGTAAGTTTTTCTTTTGAATTCAAATGTTATGCTTAAAATTAACCATGCGGCACATTTTGGACTTGTGTTCGGCTATTTCCTTTTCTGACTTTGCGATAATATCCGACACAGGAGCATCCGCTATTATTCTGTAATCTATACCTACCAGCTTACACAGGTTTGTATCTCCCTGTTTTACTATCTCACAAACTCTAAAGTAAATATCGTTCCCGTAGGACGCTCTTGTTACTATGTCTCCAACTTTTATATCATGCATAAAAACCACCCACTATGCATTCTTAATATATTATATGTATTGAGGGCTTGTATCGTGAAAATAATGAAGGTTTAATCTGCAAATTTCATAAAGCTTTGAATTGTTTTTGCAAGATCTGTAAAAGCTTTGCCTTTTTCATCTGATGAAACAGCATTCTCAATGCACTCGATGGAATGCTTCTCCAGCATAAGACTTCCCACTTTATTTATTGCAGCTCTGACTGCAGCTATCTGTATTATAATATCGCAGCAGTTCTTGTCTTCCGCCATCATCTTCTGGATTCCCTTAACCTGACCTTCTATCCGTCTGAGTCTTTTAAGCAGCTCATCCTTGGTTTCAGATGCATTTTCACCCATAACATATCATCTCCAATACTATACAGGGGTATTTATTTAGTGTACAGTTTACAGTGGATAATGGACAGTTATTGATAATAAAATCAAATTTGATTATATAACAGCCTAAAACAGCTTTAACACTGTTCACTGTACATTGTACACTGCTAACTGAATTATACAGTATCAGTCCGGGCTTTACAAATGAGTTGTATAACGTATAACACAGAGCCAACCATTACACTGTTCTGTCATAAATTGATTCCGGCCTGCTTAAGCTGCTTTGCAAGCTCAGGGTACTTCTCCAGATATTCCTTATATTCAGGATGCTTCTCTTTAAGCATCTCCCACTTTTCCGGCTCCTTTTTATAAGCCTGTATCAAAGCAGCCGGGTTATTGATATTCAGCTTTAAAAAAGAAAACATTTTTACCTTATCAACCAGCGATAGTTTTTTAATCATAGTTCACTCCTGCTTACTATCTATTAATATTTATAAATATATGCTTTCTATACGCTTCACTCTTCTGCTTCTTCAAACCTGTTAACCAGTTTACCATTCACTTCCTTCTGATCCAGAAACATTTCAAGTGGTCTTACCCATATACCTCTTTCACCGTAAAGCGCCTGATAAACAACCATTTCTTCCAGAGTTTCAGAGTGCTTTGCAACATGCAGCACCAAATACTCGTTACCTTTAAAATGCCTGTATTTTTTTCCGATTTTTATTTCTCTCACGTTTTTTACCCCTACCCGTATAAGTAATTGTTAATACTAAATATTATACAAGTTAATCAAGCATTATTCATTTTTGCACTATCTTCCGTATTTGCCCCTCAATACCCCGTACTGAAGTACATGCCCTTCCATTGCCTTTTGTAGTTTCTTCTTCCCGGTATTGACCGGAATATCCAGGTTGCAGTCAAGGACATAAACCTTGAATTCGTACTCATGAGTTCCAAAGGGAGGCAAAGGTCCTCTGTAATAATGTTTACCGCCGTAGTCACTCCTGCCCTGGACAGCATTACCAAGCTCAGACACAACAGGTGTTCTCCGGATACTTTCCGGTATACTGTCAAACCGGGCAGGAATGTTCCAAATAACCCAATGGTTATACATACCAAGCGGATGGTCCAGATCATCCATAATTATGGCTGTCGTTTTTGCTTTGGTGTCGATATTTCCAAATGTAAGCGAGGGAGATACGTTTTCACCTCTTCCTGTATATTTTACAGGCATCATACCCCCGTCATCAAAAGCTGTGCTGGTTAAATCCAGGTTGATCTGAGGTTTTATGTGATCCTTCCTGGTGATTCTGTTATATAGTAAATAAGCAAGTAATAATAGAATAATAATACATAATTCAATTAATGATTTACTCATGTCAACTCCTAACTGTAGCCTTAGCTGCATTTACCCTGGCTGAAAGATTCCTGCCTGCCAGGCATACCCTGCTGCAGCTTCCGCACTGCATGCATTTTTCGGGCTTATACCTTTTTGCAGCCGCGGCGTCGCCTCTATCTACAATTTGCGCAATCCTGTCCACCATCAGGCCCTCAGGACAATTTGCCCTGCAAAAACCACACCTTGAACACTGGGGAGACTCCTTATACCTGGGGAAACTGCCTGATGCTATAAAATTAATGGTATTGTCAACAGTCTCATCCCCTGTATAATTACGGCACTGCATAGCCCCACCGCCTATAAAGAGATTTATTGAAGAAAGCTTCAATTCATCAGCTATCCTCTGTATACTCTCTCCAAGCCTTACTTTAACTATATATGAGGATTTATTCCTCATATCGGCTACTGTGATCAGCCTGGAATCTATTTTTTTATTTTTTACAGCAGCTTCATATATTGCCCAAACTGTTTGTACATTAAGAACAAGGACTCCTTTTTTTGAAGGTATATCCTTATAGGATAACTTTTTGCCCAAAACCCGGTTTATTAATATTCTCTCGGCGCCTGCCGGATAATAATCAGGCACCTCGAAGAGTTTCATACCTTGGGGACACTCAACCATATTCCCGGCCTTTATCGCAAGTGTAACCGATTCGAACTCAATACAACGTTTAAGAATATCAACACCCTTTGATATCTCATCCATTTTGTGGCGAATGATCCAGTTGTCATGAAGCAACCCCGGATCACATTCGACTGCATTTATAATAAGGTGTTTTGACGCTTCCTTCGAATCAACGGTAGCAGTGATTTTATTAATTGTGGGAAAGGCTGCCCCTCCCATACCGAAAACTCCATTTACTCCAATTCTTTTAAGTATTTCCACCTTGTCAGGAAGAGCTGCAGTTTGATCTACTGCGGCCTCATTCTCTGTCAAATCAACAAATGTGGTTATGCCTTCCTGGTAGGGTATTATCTTTTTTATCGTCATTTTGGGAACAGCTCTTCTGTTTTCCCTTTTCGGTAGTCTGTCTGCTATGGCTGACAGGAGGTTTAATGTAACTACTCCTACAGCCAAAGCCAATGTAATATTCGAAAACTGTAATCCTGCAAATCCCACGGCGATGCTGCCTGCTAGTCCAAGTACAGGGTTTAAGGATACCGTAACGGGATCGGTCAATACAAGACAACCCCAGAATACTACTCCCCATGAAACAAAATTATGCAGGCTGAAATCCTGATTGAAGATCATTGCAGCAGTCATACCCGCTATAAATCCCAAAGAGGCAAACGGTCTGAAGCTTATAAACGGAAGTGACAGCAGCAAAACAGGAAGAAGCAGCCATGAGTAATTAAAGGATGGATAGCTTATGTTGAAAAAAACACTTGTAAATAGAATACCTACCATAGCCGGATTAAAGATATTTTTTCCGGTACCGCCCCAAATATGTTTTCCAACCACCAATGCTGCTGTAATTCCTAAGAGCTGTCCCCACAGCGGAACTCCTGCGGCAAGATTGAAGTATATACCTGCTGTAACAGCCGCAGACACCGAACATACCGTCTTTTTGAACCTTATATGATTTATAACCGAATCAAGGACCAGGGAAACAGCCAACACTGCGGCAAACGACATGATCTTTTCGGGATCATCTATCCACGAGGGCAGCATATAAAGCACTAATACGGCAAACACACCCGCCATTATATGTTCATTGGACAATTTGGTTCTAATAAGCGGAAATGTATTCATTTTCTTACCCCTGCAAAAAATCCGTGAATTTTATGAAAACCGGTGCCGAATCTCATCATCGGACATGCTACTATAGTTTCAATGCCTAATCGTGAACATTCTTCAAGCAATGACTGATCTGCATTTTTTGTGTTCTGAAACAGAATTCTCCTTACTCCCTTTTCAGCCAATTCCTTAACGGCCTTTCCGGCACTTTTCCTGTTAAGCAGAACATATGCCGTCCTTGGTATTTGTGGCAGGTCCTCCAGGCTCTTGTAAACCTTTACATCAAAATTTCCCTTATCCTTGTTGTTTACCGGGTAAACCTTGATTCCATTGTTCGAAAATGCCTGGTATACCTGTTTGCAAAATGCCTGGTATTTCTCCGAATAGCCTATAAAAAGCACTTGGTTGCCCTCAAAAAATTCCATTGTTAATCTGACCATAACACTTATCCTCCCAATTAATTAATTTTCCAGTTCTTCTATACACTCTCTTGCCCATTTGATAAGAAGCTGATTTGTCATCTGCGCCCTTTTTATTATGAAGCGCATGTATAATTCGTCCTCTTCCTTTAATTCCGTCTTGTTGTCAAAGGCTGCCTTAACCAGTTTCTGCATTTTTTTCTGGTCCTCATCAAAACTTTTCATTGTTTTTTCCCTGTTATCTATAAACTGTTCAAGATATCTTTTAACTTCCGATTTTTGAAGATTTGCTGCAAAAAACAACCTCAGCATGAATTCATCTCTTTTTGGTGAAACGAAGGTGTCAGGGCTCTCGGTCAACCACTCCATAAATACCCTTTTCCCCTCATCCGATATTTGATATACCTTCCGGTCAGGCCTGTCCTCCTGCTCCTCGATGTGGGAGGTTACATAGCCTTCCTTTTCCAACGTGCCTAACTCCCTGTAAATCTGGCTCAAGCTTGCCGTCCAGACATTATTTATCGATTTGTCGAATAATTTTTTTAAATTATATCCGGTTATTGGTGAGTAATTAAGAAGTCCCAGTATTCCATGCTTTAAAGACATCACAACACCTCCTTGGCGGCTCATTGTTTATATTATACAAATCACATATTATGTGATTAGTTATATAATATTATACATGTTATATATTGTCAAGACGTAAAAAAAGAAACTAATAAAAGTTTCTTTTCTTAATTTTATATGAAATCCTGAATATTTACGTTAGGATTTGTATATCTGCCTTTCCGGCTTGATTTCTTTCCGTATTGTACGGCTTTCACAGGGCAGTAGTGAAGGCACGCCAGACATTGCGAACACCGGTCCCCCCACCGTGGCTTTCCTTGAACACTTATGTTCCGGCAATTGCATACTCTTTCACACATACCGCAGCCGGTGCATTTATCATCTGCATAAAACTTTTTTGTATTGATTCCCAGTTTATTGAACGGAGGATTAACCAAACCGGTTAAAATACCCGGGAAAGATCCCTTTACCACCTGAAAAACATCCCTTTTCCTTTCCGATATTATTTTACGTATATCTTCAAGTGTCCTTTGGGCTGCTTCAAGCTTTTGCCTTTCAACTTCCTTTGAATCAACATCAAACATTATTATATAGTTATTGGGCATTCGGACTGAAAATCCGCTGTGCAATGGAAGCTTGACCTTCCTTAGCGTTTTGGCAAGGAGCTTCATTGCATTGCCTATATTGTCGCCGCAGGTTGCTATCGAAAAGACATAATTATCGGAATAACTATGAAGCTTCAGTTGTTTAATAAAATCCAGAACCATTTTAGGCGGAGCCCAGGCGTATATCGGGAAGACAAAACCAATCCTTTCACTGTCTGCCAGAGTATATTCCAATGACCCCTGACTATTAGCCATTTCATTTGAAACCGATACCAGCCTTTCACCAGTGAACTCAGAGATATTTTTTGCCACCTGCAGGGAATTGCCGGTTCCTGAGAAATAAAAGATCATAACATTCACCCCTTCTGTAACAACCAATCTAATTGTATCACAATTAAATGTATTTTTTTATTTTCGAAATCATGTTTATGTTAGCTATTGACATTATAAATAAAGCAATCTATAATGAATGTAAGTACTTACTTTCATTTTTGGGGGGATTGAAATGGACCCTGTTGTAATGGTAGATAGCATAAATAAAAGCTATAACAATAGAAGTGTTCTTAACAATGTGAATCTGAACATCGAAAAAGGCCAGATTTATGGACTGATAGGTCCGTCGGGAGCAGGAAAGACAACTCTGGTAAAAATAATTGTCGGTATGGAGAAAGCCGACAGCGGACTAATCAAGGTATTGGATAAGAATATGCCTAACCTTGATATATTGCAGGATATAGGTTATATGTCCCAATCGGATGCTTTGTATACCGAATTGACAGGTGAGGAAAATCTAAAGTTTTTTGCGTCCCTGTTCAAATTAAAAAAGTCTGATCAAAAAACCCGGATGGAATATGTTGCCGATCTTGTAAATCTGACCGGGGAATTAAAGAAAAAGGTATCCCATTATTCGGGCGGTATGAAACGCCGGCTTTCCCTGGCTATAGCACTTATCCAGAACCCCAGTGTTCTGATTCTGGATGAACCGACAGTTGGAATCGATCCTGAATTGCGGTTCAGTATCTGGAATGAATTGCGCCGCCTTAAGAATACGGAGGATAAGACTATCATTGTGACAACACATGTAATGGACGAAGCAGCAAAATGTGACATGCTTGCCATGATACGAGACGGGAAGCTTTTAACAAATGGCACTCCTGAAAATTTAATGGCAGCCTACCAGGTGTCGAATCTGGAAGACGTATTTCTAAAAGCAGGAGGTAAACAGCAATGAGAACAAAAGCCCTGGTAAAAAGAATATGCCGGCAAATGCTGCGTGATAAGAGAACCTTGGCACTTTTATTTGTTGCTCCTTTGTTTGTGTTGACGCTTATGTACTATCTTTTCAACAGCGGATCGGCCGATTTTAAATTAGGTGCAGTAAATGTGGATACAAGTGTAGTACAGGTTCTGGAGAAATCAGGAATAGACGTAAAACAGTATGCAACAGCAGCAGATAAAACAGTAATCAATAATAAGCTTGACGGATTGCTCCAGGAGAATAACGGCAAATATGAACTGACGCTCTTAAATAATGACCCTTCAACCTCCAAGGCCTTACAGGTTAAAATAGCACAATCCCTAGCCTCACAAATGCAAAATAAGCCGGGGTTGACAGGTTATAATCTCAAGCAGCCTGTAATAGACACCAAATACATATATGGAAGCAGTGAAACCTCATTTTTTGACATCTTCAGTTCCATCTTTGTTGGCTTCTTCGTATTCTTTTTCGTATTCCTCATATCAGGTATAGGCCTTTTGCGTGAAAGAACAACAGGTACTCTGGAACGTTTAATGTCCACACCTATAAAAAGAAGGGAAGTAATTACCGGTTATCTGTTTGGTTACGGAATTTTTGCCGTAATACAGACACTTGTTGTAGTTATTTTTGCAATTAACGTTCTGGGTCTTTCACTTGCAGGTTCCATATGGAATGTTATAATTATAAATCTAATGCTTGCATTGGTGGCATTGTCACTCGGAATCCTGCTATCTACTTTTGCAGCCTCGGAATTTCAGATGATGCAGTTTATACCGCTTGTTATTATTCCTCAAATATTTTTTGCAGGAATAATTCCGCTTGAAAATATGGCGGGTTGGCTACAGGTAATAGCAAAAATCATGCCGATTTATTATGGAGCGGATGCACTAAGAAGCGTTATGTATAAAGGTTTGGGCTTTAGTGATATATATGTGGATCTTCTGGTACTGGCGGTATTTGTATCTGTCTTTGTATTCCTCAATATCCTGGCCCTGAAAAAATACCGTAAGCTATAAACTGGAAAAGGGTTGATTATATGCCTGATGAATATATTTTGAATAAAATAGCCGCCCAATTGAAAGCAACCGATAAAGCAACAGTCAAGCAGCAAAAAATATTGGATACAGCTATTAGAATGTTTGCCGAAAAAGGATATTCAAATACTTCAACAGCCGAAATTGCAAAGGAAGCCGGGGTTTCAGAGGTAACGATTTTCCGCAACTATAAAACCAAGGAAAATCTTCTGATGTCTGTTATTCTCCCGTTTGTAACGGATTTAACTCCTGTTCTCACCGAAGAATTTATCGGGGAACTGAAAAAGGCTTGCAACAGCTTTGAAGAATTTATCAGAATGATGATTTACAACCGTTATAACTTTATAAAAAGCAACAAGGACATTTTCCAGGTTGTTATCAAGGAAATAGTTTATCATGAAGATCTGTTCAAAGAACTGCTTCCGGAGATAAGCCGCAATGCTCTTGAATTTTTCAATAAAACTATAAATACCTTTAAAGCAAGGGGCGAAATAATTGACATACCCAACGGTACTATGATACGCATGATGATAAGTCTGGTAATCGGTTATTTCACAACACGGTTCGTTATATTGAAAGACAGCCAATTAATTGATGAGACATCTGAAATTGAATATCTCATAGGTTTTATCATAAACGGGCTGAAAAAGCGGTGACTCTATAAGCAAGAACCTTCCGGTGTTATCCGTAAGGTTCTTTTTGTATGATGTGAATAATTTTAATTGCCGCCAGGTCCTCCTCCAGGGTCGCCGTCCGGCGGAGGTCCATCACCTCCGGCGGCGTCCATCATCATTCCACTGCTATTATTATTGTTGCTGCTGTTTTGGCTGCTTTGAGTTTTGCTGCTGCTCTGTGCCTCAGCCAATGGCGGAAGAATTACCATATCCCCTTCATTTAGTCCGCTTTTTAACTCTATGTATGATTCATTGTTAACTCCCAGTTCAACCTGTTTGGGTACGGCATTTGCATTAATATAATACTGGCTGTTTGAAAGTCTATTTATAATACTTTGATCCGTTTTAATACCGGCTGCGGTACTCCCGACAGCTTCCTGCCGTATCATAACATAGGACTTTCCTTTATAGGTTTGAACAGCCTCAATAGGAACCGTCAATATGTTTGATTTGTTATCTATGATAATAGTTGCATTCGCATTCATACCACCTTTAAGCAAACCATTTGTATTTTCGACCGTAACAATTACAGGGTAGGTTGCAACTCCATTTGATGATGTCCCTTCCAATGCCGCTTGCGTAACTGTTCCCGAGAGAGGATTACTTTCGGTATCTGTCAGGGCATCTATTGTAACATTGACCTTCTGACCTGTCTTTACCTTTGAAATATCAAGTTCATCCACATCTACAGTAAACTGCATATGCCCGCTGTCCTCAAGAGTGCAAAGGGATTCTCCCTGGGTAACGGTGCTTCCCACCTTTGCTGTGGTTGAATCCTGGGTGATAATTGTCCCGTCTATAGGTGCGTATAATTTGTAATTTTGCAGTTGTTTCTGAATAGACTGCGTTTGAGCCTCTAATGATTCCATTTGAGTCTGGGTTGAGGTTTCGTTCTGCAGCAGATCAGAATTATCAAATACCGCAAGTACATCCCCCTTATTGACCCATTGATTTTCCTTCACATTTACCTTTTTTACAGTTCCGCCTGAAAGACTTCTGACAGATATGGAATTATTTGATTTTAACGTGCCGTTGTCGGTACTTGAAACAACTCCGCTTCCTGTCTCAACTTCCGCATTGGCGGCCGCTCCGTCACTCAGTGAACCGGGATTGCTTATGAGTATATCAACATTGCACAGCTGTCCTCCATTGTTAGATACGTATGCAACAGTATCCACACCGGAAACAGTGCCTGAAATGGTTTGCATAAATCCCGGGACATTTATATCAGCCATGTCACCTATATGTATTGATTTCGCATCTGCAGAATTAAAGGGCAGCAACAGTTCCATTTCCGAATTATTGGCAAGAGTCAGGACGCCGGCGTTCTTTCCAACCATGTCTCCCTGTTTGACAAGTATTCCGCTTACGTATCCCGAGAACGGAGCAGTCAGTGTGAGACTATCCACCTGGGATACCAGGTTGTTCAATTGAAGCTGTGTCGTAGCAACCGAGTTTTGCATCCTCTCCATTTCCAGGCTGGCATCGGTATTATCCAGTTCAAATAAAAGTTCTCCTGCTTTTACGGTATCACCCTGTTTATGGTAAACCTTTGTAATTTTTGAATTTACAACAGGTGAAATTTCATACTTATTTGAAGCAGTAATAGGGCCTGAACCTGTCACCGTAAGTGTTATGTCTCCCTTGCTTGCAGCTGCAGTTCTAAGCTGGTTTTGTACATTTGATCCGGTAAACTTTATAACATTGAATCCTGCAAGAATCACCACGATCAAAACCAGTGCAACAGCAGCGGCAGCAAACCTGAATATCTTATTTCTAAATTTAAGTTTAATATATTCCTTCATTTTGGTAATCATATAAATCCTCCCTGAGATGGAAGCAGGCTTATAAATTAATTCTACACTGACGCTTCTGTAAAAATCTCCGCAAAACTGTGGCAAAATTATTTCTGCTATAAAAGCATAATAAAAGACTTGTAATTAACAAGCCCCTTATTATTAAACCTAATGCAAATTATTGAGCCTAAAATCCAACCGGCAGGTAAACATGGTTAAAAATTTGCTTCCATGGAATTTGAAAAAATATTTTCCCCTGCGTCAAACTGCATTTGGTAAGCTTTTAATGCCGATTTAAATGCATCTGATATTGATGTCTCCTGGTCTTTGGTTATAGTTCCGTCTGTTACAAGAGAATCCAATGTATCGGTTATGGAAGTATCGTCATTTGAGCTACTGGCAGGCGGGGGTGGCATATGATGCGATTTTCCGGCTGTATCGAAAGCTTTTTTGATTTCTGTCTCCTGATCCTTTGTAATTGTTCCTGCAGTTACAAGACTATCTAACGGATCAGTAGCCGTATTGTCCTGCGTTTCACCTGATTGGGCAAAGGACTTTAATGCACTTGTTATAGCTGTCTCTTGATCAGATATAATTGTCCCTGCATTCACCAGATTATCAAGAGTATTATTAATTGAATCATCATCCGACGGTGGAGGCATATGATGTGATTTCATTGCTGTGTCAAATGCATTTTTAACTTCAGATTCCTGATCTTTTGTAATAGTACCGGCCGTTACCAGACTGTCAAGGGGATCACTTGCAGATGATGCTGAATTGGCCTGGATTTTTTGACGGGTATACTCTGACGATTGCATGGCACTTTTCATAGCGTCTTTTATAGCCGTCTCCTGATCCTGTGTTATTGTTCCTGCAGTAACAAGGCTGTCCAGAGGATCTACCTTATTTTTACCTAATCCCTGAAGCTGCATCTGATTCAGCTTGTCTGCATTTCTGCTGTGATGAGTTTTGGTACGGCTGGCCTGAGTGTACCAACTGCTGCTTGCATTTGTAGATTGATCAATAGTATTCATTGTATTACCTTCCTTTCTTTTTTCGCCTCCTTGCGCTAATCTTCCTACTGTATTTATCGGAGCAAGTTCCCTATAAAAATGTGGCAATACTGTGGCAAAAAAATAAAGGGATCACAAGGATCCCTTTATTTTTGCGGTTAATCTATTTTAAGTAAGTGACTTAATTGGATTTAGTAGAATCGGTATAAGCTTTTAAAGCACTTTGAATTGCATCTTCCTGAGCTTGTGTAATCGTTCCGGCTTTTACCAGGCTATCCATAGGATTAACATGCTGTCCGTCTAATCTGCCGGGTCCCCTGCCGCCGTTATCAGGCATAGCCTTTACTATTGCATCTTCCTGTGCCTGGGTTATTGTTCCTGCTTTTACAAGACTATCGAGGGTTTCTTTCATTGTCTTGCCTGAATCTCTTGAAGCTTCCGTTGCCTTCTGTATTGCATCTGCCTGGGCTTGTGTTATTGTTCCTGCTGTAACCAGGCTGTCCATAGGATTGCCATGCTGTCCGTCGAATTTTTTGGGTCCTTTGCTGCCTTTATCAGGCATAGGCTTTACTATTGCATCTTCCTGTGCCTGGGTTATTGTTCCTGCTTTTACAAAACCGTCGAGGGCTTCTTTCATTGTCTTGCCTGAATCTCTTGAAGCTTCCATTACCTTCTGAATTGCATCAGCCTGGGCTTGTGTTATTGTACCTGCCGTAACCAGGCTGTCCGTAGGATTGCCATGCTGTCCGTCAAATCTGCCGGGTCCTTTGCCGCCGTTATCAGGCATAGCCTTTACCATTACATCTTCCTGTGTCTGTGTTATTGTTCCTGCCGTTACAAGACTGTCAAGGGTTTCTTTCCTTGTCTTGCCTGAATCTCTTGAAGCTTCCATTGCCTTCTGTATTGCATCAGCCTGGGCTTGAGTTATTGTACCTGCCGTAACCAGGCTGTCCATAGGATTGCCATGCTGTCCGTCAGGCCTTCCAGGACCCTTATTACCGTTATCAGCCGGCATGGTCTTAAGTACTGCATCCTCCTGCGCCTGGGTTATTGTACCCGATGTTACCAATTTATCAAGGACCGATTTGTATTGAGCCGAATTGATCTTTAAATGTGTTTTCGGGCTAGTACTCTGCTGGTTACTACCGCTCTGGCTCATTGCAAAAGCCGTTACGGTTCCGGTAATGGTTATTGCTGCAGATAAACCTATTACAGCTAATTTTTTCTTACTTAACATATAAAAACACTCCTTTTTATCTTAGGTTTTTTTGACTTGCTGCATAAACAGATCTTTATTTGGGTTTACATAACATTCACCTTCGTTCAAGTTGTATGTAATGCCTGTTATGCTTTTATTCTACCCGCCCCGTAACCAAAAATCCCCGCAAAACTGTGGCAAATTTGAAGCAACTAGATTTTTCAAATGATATCCTGTCCTATTCATGTTAAAATGTTCTTAAACAGAGGAGATGAAGCGCCATGGATAAAAAACTGATTTATATTGCCGATGATGAAACAAACATTTGCAATATAATCAAATCATTTCTTATAAAAGAAGGATTTGATGCGGAAGCTTTTAACGACGGGCGTTCCATTCTTGAAGCTTTTGCTGAAAAGCCGGCCGACATGCTTATAATAGACATAATGATGCCG
>JAUZPR010000003.1 GCA_030705825.1 Bacillota bacterium
AAGCCCGGGAATCCTGTACTTTTACTTAACTTGGAGTACAGCTTTTGTATATTATTCCTGCGGAAAAATACAAAGGGCTCGATGCCCCCGAGTTCTTATTATAATGCTTAGGAAATTTTGAATCAACCTTAATTTACAATTTCCGTTAAGAGCATTTCAACAAAGTCCTCCTTTTTAACTCTTTTAATTGACTTTGTTATAATGCTTAGGAAATTTAGATTCAACCGTAATTTACTAATTTCCGTTAAGAGCAATTGCTCTTATACGTTTTTATTCCAAAACCAAGTATATTATGACAGCTTTAAAATTAAAACTCAATACTTTATATTTTGATATATATTTTTATTATATCAGGTTTGTCATTAGATGTGTTTTACTGTTATATGACAAAATTCAAAATATATATGGAAATAAAATTTTAAAAGTATTAATATTTTATATTATATTCAACTTGAAAGGGCAGTTATTTATGAACACATTCAATGAGCAGGAATTTTTGAATATTTGCAGTAAATTCAATACACAACCCCATGCTGAAGATATTACCTTGGAATATGAATCGGACAGTTACTTCAGCAAAGTAAAACATTCGGTATTGACTGACAGAAGAGGTGAAGTAGTATTTTGTGTTATAAGACCTGATGGAAAAATAATTACCATTACCTGTGAAGAATATCCCGAAGGGGTATTCAGGATTCCTACAGGCGGAATAGGTCACAGCGAAGATATAATAGATGCAGTATACCGTGAAACAAAAGAAGAGCTTGGTGTAAAGACAGATATAATTAGCTTTGCAGGGGCTTTAAAAATCAAATTCAAACATAAAAATGACTTTGTTATGTTCTATTCATATATATTTATATTGAAGGAATTGGGCGGAAACCTTCTGGTTGACGCAAGTGATGATGAAATAAGCGAAGTCATGGAGGCCAACCTTGACGAACTGGCCGGTGTTGTTGAAAATTTGGGAAACATTAAAGGAAAATGGCATGATTGGGGAAGGTTCAGATATGAAACCTCCAATGCGGTATTAAAGTATCTTAAAGCCCACCAGGATGAAATATTTGGTGCCGGGAGCGAGGGATAACCGAAGCTGTCTATGAAAATTCTTGTATTCAGTGATTCCCATGGTTACATTGAAAATATGAATAGCGCAATAAAATTAAATAGTGATGCAGATATGATAATACATCTTGGAGACTGTACCAAAGACATTTTCAAGGTTATGGATAAGCACCCGGGGTACAGATATGAATTCGTACGGGGTAACAATGATTGGCTGCCTGACATTCCTGCAGAAAAGCAGCTGGATATATGCGGAATGAAAATATTACTTACCCACGGCCATCAGTACGGAGTTAAAAGCGGATATGGAAGCTTGCAGAAAAAATGTACTGCCTTAAATTACAATGCAGTTTTTTTCGGGCACACTCATATGACCGAAGATATTTTTTCAGAGGGACTTCTTATGATTAATCCCGGAAGTATCAGCCTTCCGGTCTATCCGGCAAAACCTACCTATTGTACGGCAGAAATATCCAAAGGTAAAATTAATGTAAAATTTCTTCCAGTTTAACCATAAAATGTATAACAGGCAAGTACCATGGCTATACTTATAATATTGAAATTTGAGTATAGGGTGGTAATGTATGAACATTCATGTACAAAACAATCAGGAATTCAGGATCCATAAAAGGGGCATCTTTACACGGCTTTTAAGTCCGGCTCCGGTAAAGCGGAATATCGAACCGGAAATCAGCGTAAATTCATCTGAGGCACTAACAATACTTGATTGTTTAAATAATGCCCGTAAACAGTGGATTATCGCAAATATGAATTTTGAAAACGCAAACGAACAGGAAATGGTTGATTACTTTACATATGAAATTAAAGCATGCCAGGTCCGGTATGAGTATTTTATAAAAAAAGCCAAAGAAATGGGATTAAAGGTTGATAGTATTGATACTCCAGTAGTATCTTAGCATATTCAAAATAAAAATATATTGAAGTCCTGAAAAGGACTTCTTTTTTATGTGACAAAGTTTGTATAAACCGAAGGTTCGGATACCTTTGGTTTTTTTTATACAAGCTGTAATAAAAACAGTACAACAAATATATATATGATAATAGGTCAAGTCTATAAATAATATGAAAGCGGTGTTGTAATGCCTGTGAATTATGGGGTAATAGCTGCATATGCAGTGGGTATTATTCTCCTGTTTATTTTGGGAAGAATATTTGTTTTCCCGATGAAGTTTATACTAAAACTCTTATACAATGCTCTTATAGGAGGAATTGTCCTTATTGTTATAAACCTCCTGGGCGGACTTGTTCATTATCATATCGCACTTAATGTAGTATCAGCACTAATTGTCGGTACTCTGGGCGTACCCGGCATTATTTTCCTTGTAGTTTTAAAGCTTATCTTTAAATTATAAAAGCTGTATCCTGACCTTTGAACCTGCTTTTCTTTAAACCCCTTTCTATTAATCTTCCTGCTTTGCCTTAAATAAAAGAACCGGCAATTACCTTTCCATATATTTCTAGTAATAAACTCCACTTTCCCACTTCATTATTATATTGCAGCCATTCATTTGAAATATCGAACGCTTCAACGATCTTTCAAATTTATTTGATTTTTGTACTCCTGAGAATGGCTGCTCATTTAAAGTGGGAAAGTTGAGTAAAAAATTTTAAATTTCGTACTAATGACAAATGAAGAAATAGGACATGCTAATAAAGGTATGAATTTCTTATTTTTTATACAGCCTACAATACGTATTTTGAAGAACTATATATAAGAGGAGGTTTGCCAAATGGGCAAGGTTGTAGAAATCAGATGGCACGGACGAGGCGGTCAGGGAGCGAAAACGGCATCTTTGCTGCTTGCCGATGCCGCATTCAACACCGGGAAATTTATACAGGGATTCCCGGAATATGGTCCTGAAAGAATGGGCGCCCCTATCACCGCGTATAACAGGATAAGTGACACAAGACTTACTATCCACAGCAACATCTATGAACCGGATTACGTTGTAGTAGTTGACGACACCTTACTGACTACTGTTGATGTTACATCAGGGCTGAAGGAGAACGGTGCAATAATTATTAACACCACAAAATCACCCGACGAAGTAAAACCACAGTTAAAGGGCTATAAAGGAAAGGTATGTACAATAGATGCCCGAACAATATCAATAGATACCCTCGGCAGATATTTCCCCAATACGCCCATGCTGGGAGCAGTCGTAAAGGTAAGCGGTGTAATGAATCAGGACGAATTTCTTAAAGATATGGTAGGTTCCTTTAAACACAAATTTGCAAAAAAGCCTGAAGTTGTTGATGGTAATATAAAAGCTCTTGAGCGATCGATGCAGGAGGTAAAAGGTCTATGAACACCAAATTATCCAACGATGAAATACGAATTGTGACACCAGATGTGAAGTGGAAGGATATAACCAGGGGAGGTACAATATCCGAGGCTGCAAACGCGCGTCTTTTCAAGACCGGTGACTGGCGCTCCATGAAGCCTGTATGGCTTCAGGAAAAATGCAAGCAATGTCTTCTTTGCTATCCGGTTTGTCCCGATACATCGGTATTGGTAAATGAAGAAGGAATGATGACCGGTTTTGACTATGACCACTGCAAAGGCTGCGGTGTTTGTGCAAAGGTGTGTCCTTTCAAGGCTATAGACTTTGTTGAGGAAAGTAAATAAGGAGGGATTTTTGAAATGGCTATCAGAGAAAGACTTAGCGGAAATGAGGCCATTGCAACGGCCATGAAACAGATAAATCCGGATGTGGTTGCAGCATTTCCTATCACACCGTCAACAGAAGTACCACAGTATTTTTCCACCTTTGTTGCTGATGGTGCTGTTGATACGGAATTTGTTGCAGTAGAGTCTGAACACAGTGCACTATCTGCCTGTGTGGGTGCATCTGCAGCAGGCGGGAGAACAATGACCGCCACATCGGCAAACGGCCTGGCTCTTATGTGGGAAGTACTTTACATTGCATCAAGTCTAAGACTGCCTATAATTCTTGCCTGCGTTAACAGAACCTTGTCCGGTCCCTTAAATATACACAATGATCACAGTGATTCCATGGGTGCAAGGGATTCGGGATGGATACAAATCTATTCTGAAAATAACCAGGAGGCTTACGACAATATGCTTATGGCAAGCAGAATCGCTGAGCATCCGGATGTTCTTCTCCCTGTTATGGTTTGCCAGGATGGTTTTATCACATCCCACGCAATAGAGAATATCGACCTTGTTGAGGATTCCAAGGTAAAAGATTTTGTAGGAGAATATGTGCCGGATATGTATCTGCTGAATAAGGAAAATCCTATAGCAGTCGGTCCCCTTGACCATTTTACACACTGCTTCGAACATAAACGACAGCAGGCCGAAGCAATGAAGATTGCCAAAAAGGTTATACTCCAGGTATCCGAGGAGTTTTCAAGGCTTACCGGGAGAAATTACAGCCTTTTTGAAGAATATATGACTCAGGACGCAGAGGTTGTCACCGTTGTACTTAATTCAACAGCAGGTACTGCAAAGTACGTGGTTGACCAGTTAAGAGCCCAGGGCAAAAAGGTTGGTTTGATAAAACCGAGAGTATTCAGGCCTTTCCCTGTGGATGAATTGGCAACTGCATTATCCAGATTCAAAGCGGTTGCAGTTATGGACAAGGCCGAAAGCTTCAACGCTGCGGGTGGCCCTCTATATACCGATATTACAAGCGCCCTGTATTCAAAAGGAGTATTCGGACCAAAGCTTGTGAATTACATCTATGGTTTGGGCGGAAGAGATGTTAAAGCCGACGACATAGAATTTGTTTATAATCAACTTTTGGAAATTACAGGCACCGGTAAGGTAGACTCGGTATTCAACTACCTCGGTGTAAGAGAATAGGAGGTATGACAATGGCTTATAATCTCAAGGAAGAAGCTAAAAAACCCGAAAGATTGTCAGGTGGACATAGGATGTGTGCAGGCTGCGGTGCTCCGGTTGTTGTCAGAACAATTCTAAGAGCTCTAAAGCCTGAAGACCATGCAGTTATAGGAGCAGCGACAGGTTGCCTCGAAGTTTCAACCTTCCTCTACCCTTATACAGCATGGCAGGACTCTTTTATCCATAATGCTTTTGAAAATGTAGGCGCATCAATATCAGGTGCTGAAGCAGCTTATGCTGCCATGAAAAGGAGAGGTAAACTTGAGGGCGAAACTAAATTCATAGCCTTCGGCGGTGACGGAGGAACTTATGACATCGGGCTACAGTCCTTATCAGGCGCAATGGAAAGAGGACACGACATGCTTTACGTTTGTTATGACAACGGAGCTTATATGAACACAGGAATCCAGAGGTCTTCTGCTACCCCAAAATATGCCGATACTACAACATCCCCCGCCGGAAAGAAAATCCCCGGCAAACAGCAGTGGAGAAAAGACCTGACTGAAATCATGGTAGAACATCATCTCCCTTATGTTGCCCAAACGGCAGCTATCGGGAACATGAAAGACCTTCACGAAAAATCCGAAAAAGCTTTATATACAAAGGGTCCGACGTTTATGAATGTCCTTGCACCGTGTCCAAGAGGCTGGCAGTACAATACCCCCGATTTGATGGATATAAACAAGCTTGCTGTGGAAACCTGCTTCTGGCCTTTATATGAGGTGATTGACGGCAAATATGTTGTTAACTATAAACCAAAAAACAAGCTTCCCGTCAAAGAATTCCTAAAGCCTCAAAACAGATTCAAACACATATTCAAGCCTGGTAACGAATATATGCTGGAAGAAATCCAGGAGGAGACCGACAAGAGATGGGAGCATCTGCTTAAGCTTGCCGGAGAATAATAACTATCTGCTTAATGAATGCAACCAGGGGCTTAAATAAGATTTTATATATTTGTATAACTGTGTAGGTTACTGTCCATGATTATTAATACAATCATGGATATTTTTTTGGGAGTACTTAAAGGTAAATGAATGGGACATAGAAAATATACAATAATTCTGATTGAAGTGATAAGCGCTTCGTTTATCATAAAACTGATATTCATTTTTAAATATGGCAATTCAATAAACCTTGCCAGTGATGATCTTAATTACATCAAAAGCGCTGTTCTTCTGCTTAAGAAGGGTATGTTCACTTACTCCTCACCAAATGAACCTACTGTTTTTATAATGCCTCTTTTCCCCTATTTTCTGGCGGGGGTTTTCAGGGTTTTTGGTTCAGGCCTGGTGGGACTTCAGGCTGTCAGAATAATTCAAGCAGCTTTTAGTTGTTTGACAATATACTTGATTTTTCTTACTGCAAAGTATCTGTTCGACCTGAAAATTGCATTACTTTCCTCAATATTTGTGGCTTTTTATATACCTGGCATTGTTACAACCGGATACATACTGACGGAGACAGTTTTTACAACTCTGCTCATTCTACTATTGTATCTTTCCTTAAAATTTTCACATCACCCTACATATCCCCGTTTCATTATTCTTGGGCTGGTATGGGCACTTGCAACCATGATGCGTCCAACTATAGGGCTGTATCCTGTTTTACTGTTCGTTTACCTGCTTATCCGCTTCCGCTGTAAACCTGTACGGCTGATCAAATACGGACTCGTTATGGCCTTGCCGTTTATTATCGTAATGTCGCCCTGGTGGATAAGAAATTACTCGGAATTCGGAGAATTCATACCTCTGTCGGCATCTGCAGGAAATCCCATGCTTCAGGGTACATATATCAATTACATACAGACACCTGAAAATGTAACTTATTATAAACTGGGAAGGAATGCCTATGAAACAAACAAAATTGAGATAGATGTTGCAAAGAAACGTATGTCAGAAGGTTTTAAAAATGATTTTACCGGATACCTGTATTGGTATACCCTCGGTAAAACAAAATATTTATGGTCGGGTCCGTTTTACTGGCAGCGGTATTTCGGTATAAGCTACAAGCTTGTACTGGCATATCACTCTGTTATTCTTTTAGGCTTTGCAGGTATATTCATGCTAAACCGGAAAAAACTGTTGAAGCTTATGCTACCGCTTTGTATAATGCTTTATTTCAACATAATTCACTGTTTTTATATGGCCTTCGACAGGTACGCTTTCCCTCTTATACCAATATTGTCGATACTTGCAGCCTGTTTCTGGATCAATGTATATAATTTTATAAAAGGCCCGGGGAAAAAAGCTGAGGCTGTCTCTTCAGATGCCGTTTAATAGCCGTTCCTTTTTGCAACGTTCCACATTTCAATTCTACAGCCTTCATATTCAGCATATATTTTTATTGAATCTATAGTTATTTCGGTAACATATCTTAGCTCCCGGCATTAAAATAGCCATTATGGAGGTTTAAATATGCAGGATATAGGCAAAATCGTTGCAGAGAAATATGATCTGGAAATTAAAAATATTTTCCCTTTCAGGGATTCCTTTATTATAAATACAGTAAAGGGCAAAAAGATTGTTAAAAAAAATCCTCTTTCTCCTGAAAGGATATCATTTATTCATGGAGCCAAGGAGCACCTTTATAAAAACAACTTTAAAAATCTGGACAGATATCTGTGTACAACCGAAGGAGCTCCCTGCTTTATAGCAGAGGATACCTGTTATACAGTATCTGATGTCATTGAGGGAACAGAATGCAACTTTGAGAATGAGGCAGACATCATTAGGGCTTCAAACCTGCTTGCATCCCTTCACAAAGCCTCAAGGGGCTATATACCGCTTGAGAACTCAATACCCAGAAATGAGTTGGGGAAATTACCCGGATATTTTTATAAAAGGCTTGAAGATATTAAAAAGCTAAAAAAGGCTGCTAAGAAAGGCCGTAGTAAGTTTGACTACCTTTTTTTAGACTATGTTGACTATTTTTACAATCTTGGTGAGAATACACTTGGCATGCTCGTTTCATCAAAATACGACCAAATGGTTAAAACCGCCGAAAGTGAAGGTATTTTCTGCCATCACGACTTTACCCAGTACAATATTGTATCTTGCTCTGAGAAGCTTTTTCTTACCAATTTTGAATACTGCTGCTTTGAACTGAAAGTATATGATATCGTAAATTTTATAAGGCGAAAGATGAGAAAATGTAACTGGGATATTAATGAAGCCCGGATAATTGTAGATGAGTATAAAAAAACCGAAACTTTAGGAGAAGACGACCTTCTGATTATGAAAATACTCCTGCAGTTCCCCCAAAAATTCTGGAGAGTTGCCAACAGGTATTACAACAGCAGAAGGAGCTGGTCAGAGAGGATTTTTATATCCAAACTTCAGGAAGTTATAGATGAAATAGAAGGCCACAGGAGCTTCCTGGACAGCTTTGATATTTTATACTAGTCTTCTGTCAAGAAACAGATAGCATCTTAGTCCGTCCCACATAATGTCTGAAGCTCCAATTTACATAATATTGATAATGTGTAACCCGTTCATATGCCCAGCCATATTATGTATTAAAGCTTTGGGTATGTGAAAGGTGGATATGATGAGCGGCTTCGTAACTGGTGATATTGTAGCAAGAAAATCCTATGGATCTGATATTTTATTCAAAGTAACAGATATAACAAAAGACGGAAAGCTTAGTATTTTAGTACTCAAAGGTATAGCTTACAGGATTCAGGCAGATGCGCCGGAATCCGATCTTATATTGCAGAATGAACAAAGTATAAACAACTATAATCTGAATGTAAAAAAGGTTATTGACAAAAAATGCTTGGAACTTGAATCCAAAGATAATATAACCGGCTTAAAAAGGGTGGTCTCCCGACGCACGGGAAAAAACAATTCAAAGAATTTCCCTCATCCGGGAAAAGTACTTCATATAGACGGGGATAGTGTATATCTGAAAGCATGCTTAACACAATACCAAAAATTCAATATTGAGGCAGTAGGAAAAAATATAAAGGAATGTGATCAACCAGCCTGCGTCTATGATCTTTTATGCAAACACAAGCCTGATATTCTGGTTCTTACAGGTCACGACGGTTACACCAGGGGTAAAGACAACTATCTGAATATTGATAATTACAAAAATTCAAAATACTTTATCGAAGGCGTAAAAATAGCCAGAAAATATCAGCCTGACCTTGATAATCTCGTTATATTCGCAGGGGCTTGTCAGTCCATGTATGGCGAATTAATCAAATCGGGCGCTAATTTTGCCAGCTCACCCGAGAGAGTACTCATACATTCTCTGGACCCGGTATTTGTCTGCAAAAAAATTGCTTATACCGGAATTGAAAAAACACTTCAGCCTCTGGATGTAATTTCTGCTACTATTACAGGGGTAAAGGGTATTGGCGGTTTGCAGACCCGCGGGAAATACAGGGACGGATTTCCTCTGGAACCATACGATAAATAGTCTGGTCAGGTTGCTGCTAAATTCCTTCCAATATTTTGAAATCAAAGGTTTTATAGGTATCAGTAATTCTTTATATTATAAATCCTAAAAATACCTATATGGTCCAACACGGGAAAGTTGAGGCTTTTGTTAAAAAATACTTGACATAATTAATTTTTGCCTGTTATAATATATAATCCTTTTGACAATCACCATACTCCGTGATATAATATTGATAAACAGAAGATGAGGTGATTTAGTTGATAGAAAAAACCGATCTGTTTCAGATAAAAAGAGATATTGAAAACTGCATAGGACAAAAAGTTCAATTAAAAGCCAATAAAGGCAGAAAAAAGGCATTTATTAGAGAAGGAGTTCTTGAAAACACCTATCCAAGCATCTTTATAGTAAAATTCGAAAATGATTATGATACCACGAGAAGAGTTTCATACAGTTATACTGATATATTGACTAAAGCTGTAGAGTTAGTGGTTTGTAAGGATAATAAAAAGATTCAGGTCAGCTGATGGTGTTTATGGGAAAATCTTAAATCAAAAATTTGCCCAAGAGGTATTGTAAAACAGCCGGATTAATAACCCGGCTGTTTTATTTTATTTAAATTAAACCGGTTATCCCCATTGCTTCCAATCTTAATTTATATTGATTTTCAGCTATCTATTCTCATCTTCAATCAAACATTCTGTAATATTTTAGAGGTCATGCCAATATAAATTAAATGAGATATATAGGTAGGTAAGTAAAGCAAGGGGAGGATTAAACATGTCTGTCGAACTGATTAAGGAATCGGTAAGGGTATTTCAGGCAATAGGGGATGAACTGGCACAGACAATTTTTGAAAATGATATAATCGTACCAGATACAAAGCCGGACGTTGCACACATACTATTACTGGATGGCAATACTTTTATCAAATCCGCCGAAGTACTTCAGGATACGGTACAGATTAATGGCGGAATCAATTACAAGATCCTATATATACCCGATGAACCGGACCAAAGCATAAAAAGTATAAATACAAGTTCCTCTTTTTCACAGGAAATAGATGTGCCGGGTGCGCGCACAGGAATGAAGTGCGTTTTGAAACCTGATATTGAGCATATTGATTTTAATATTCTTAATGGAAGAAAAATAAATACCAAGGCTATTGTAAAGATGAATATCAAGGTAACTGATGAAATAGAAATAGGAGTTGTAAATGGCTTAAGAGGCCTTGATAATGTACAGGAACAGAAAGAAACGGTTAATATAAACTGCTGCACCGGTATGGGAGATGCCACCTATGTGGCAAACGAAAGCCTGGAGGTTCCTGCAGGCAAACCCACTATCAGGGAAATATTAAGGAATGATGTAAAAATAACAGGCAAGGAATGTAAGCCGGCAGACAACAAGGTCATCGTCAAAGGCGATCTTAACCTTTCAACACTTTATCTTCCCGAGGACGAAAGCCAGGGAATACAGTACATGGAGCATGAAATCCCATTCTCCCAGCTGGTCGACTTAAACGGTGCAGACGAAGACAGCGTTTGTGATGTCCAATGCGAAATAGCAGATAGCAATATTGTCCCAGCCGAAGATAGTGACGGAGAGCTCCGTAACCTGAATACCGAAATAACCTTGAAACTAAACGTATCAGGATACTCCAGAAAGGCCTTCGATATAATTTCAGATGCATTCGGACCCCGTATGCGTTTGGATTTTGAAAAGGAATCCTTCAGGCTGGAGGAAGTTGTAGCCGAGAACAGGAGCCAGATAATTCTTAAGGATACAATTACAACCGACGGGGAAACTCCAGGCATTTCGGAAGTGTTCAATGTTCTGTGCAAGCCGGTTTTATCCGACTATTCGGTTACAGATAATAAAATTGTACTTGAAGGTGCGGTTAAGGACAGTATCCTGTATCTTTCCAACACAGCCGAGCAGCCCATATCCTGCTGCGAACAGGAGGTTTTGTTCAGACACGGCATAGATATCAAGGGAATCAAACCCGATATGAAATGTGATGTGGATCTTGCCGTAGAACACTGTAATTACAGCATGGTATCTTCAACAGAAGTTGAAGTCAGATTGGTTATAGGCGTATCGGTAAAGGTAGTAAAGGAATATTCACTGCCTTTGATATCAAAAGTTACCGAGCATCCCACAGATGACAAACGTGCAGCCGCTGCGCCAAGTATAACCTTATACTTCCCGCAGCAGGGTGATACACTTTGGAAAATTGCCAAGAAATATTGTATACCCATGCAGGACATACAAAAAGTAAATAATCTGGATGAAGATGAGTTGAATGAGGGGCAGCAAATCATTATTCCCCGTGCTCTGCTATAACTAATAAAAGGTTCTAATATCATCCCAGTGTATTAAAATCAGTGTTTTTATAAAATTGAAGTGCCTGAACTTATGATATCAGGCACTTTTTATTGTAATGTTCATGTATTTTGTATATAATATATTTAAAATTTGTCGTTATCTTATACTACTAATTTTAATAATTGAGGAACTAATGAATTCAATAGAAATTAAAGCTCCGGCTAAAATAAATCTATCACTTGATGTACTAAGGAAGAGGCCTGACGGTTATCATGATATCCGTATGCTTATGCAGACAGTCGAACTCCATGATAATGTCCGTATCGAGCCCTGCGGAAACGGTGTTGAAGTTATTTGCAGCAATCCGGACGTTCCTTCCGGCACCAGGAATATAGCCTATAAAGCGGCATATCTTTTAAAGGAGTTTTACTCCATTAATTCAGGTGTACTGATCAAAATAGATAAACGGATTCCGGTTGCCGCCGGTCTGGCAGGTGGTAGCACAGACGCGGCAGCAGTTTTAAAAGGAATGAATATTCTTTTTTCAATCGGCTTGAAAGATGATGAATTGGCAAGTATCGGCAAAAGTGTGGGAGCTGACGTACCCTACTGCTTAAGAGGCGGTACAATGCTGGCTGAAGGTATAGGCGAAATATTAACCCCTGTTTCTTCCCTGCCCAGAATTGAACTTGTACTTGTAAAGCCCAGGCTGAGTGTTTCAACACAATGGGTCTACAGCAGCCTTAACCTGGAAAAAATCAGGCTTCGCCCTGAAACGGACAAGCTGATAAAAGCGTTTGAAGACAATAATCTTGAATATATAGCGGAAAATATGGTAAATGTCCTTGAGACAGTTACTGCTCAAAAATATGAAGTGATAATTGAAATAAGAAAAAGACTTATGGAAGAAGGGGCTCTTGGGAGCATGATGAGCGGTAGCGGCCCTACTGTCTTCGGAATATTCCGGGACAGGCAGTCTTCGGAAAAAGCTTGCAAATCCATACTGGATGAACGATGGGATACTTATCAGACATATACTGTTACAAATCTTTTATAAAGAAGGAGATATATTATGGCCGGAAGACTATCCAAAATTAATTTGAATGATTACAAACCTCTTAGAGAAGTTATTTTCAACACTTTGAGAGATGCTATAATAGTCGGTGAATTAAAGCCCGGAGAAAGACTCATGGAAGTCAAGCTTGCAGAAAAAATGGGAGTAAGCAGGACTCCCGTACGCGAAGCAATACGTAAACTTGAACTTGAAGGCCTGGTAAATATGATTCCCAGAAAAGGTGCCCATGTTGCGGATCTTTCGGTTAAGGATATAGTTGATGTCCTTGAGGTAAGAGCTTCTCTGGATGGCCTTTCGGCTGCACTTTCGGCAGAGAGGATCAAGGACGAGGAGCTTAAGGAGCTTAATCATGTTAATGACCAGTTTATTAATGCTGTGGAGAAGGAGAATCTTCAGGTTTCAATCAAAAAGGATGTCGAGTTCCATGAAATAATATACCGTTCCTCCCGGAATGACAAGCTCATGCAGATAATATTCAATCTGAGGGAACAGGTTCAAAGATTCAGGGTAATATACCTCAAGGAATATATTAACCAGGAGGAATTAATAAAGGAACATATGGATATATACCAGTCAATCTCGGCAAGAAATCCCGAATTGTCCATGGAATTTGCTAAAAAGCATATAAAAAGCCAACAGGAATCCATACTGAAGGCAATCAAGAAGCAGTGGACGATGGACGAGGATTAACCCTCACCCCCAACCCCTCTCCCACATCAGGAGAGGGGAGATATTAAGGTCTTTTCACTGTATTACCTCATACCCCATCCCAGAAACCCTTTTCCTTATGTCCGTTGCGTTTACGGTATCAGGGTCATAGTCTACAGTTACATTTTGTGTTTTAAGATCTACTTCCACCTTCCCTATTCCATTCATTGCTTTTATTTTATCCTGAATTTTGTTTGAACATACACTGCAAGATATGGACGGCACGTTAAAAACAGTGGTTTCCATCAATCTCCTCCTTACAACTAATTATTTTTGTTATAATTTGTATATATAAGACAAGAATAAACTTATAAAAATTATGTTGTTATTGTGTGTAATGGATTTGAATATTATTATGCAATATTTTGTAAACAACATTAATTTAAGCTTGCAAAAAAATATTGATGTGATATTATTTTTTTAAGTTTTGTACAGAGCTCTGTGATTATAGAAGGGCTTGGAGGTGTAATAATTGGACAAACCTAAAATATTGGTTATAATACCTGCATATAATGAAGAAAAAAGCATACATACGGTAATAAGAAAATTAAAACTTCATTCAGATATAGATATTCTTGTAGTTGATGACGGTTCTGTGGATATGACCTTCAAAAAGGCAGCTCTTGAGGGAGTCAAGGTTGTCCGTCTGCCCTTCAATTTAGGTATTGGAGGAGCTATGCAGACAGGCTACATGTACGCTCGTGATAACGGATATGATATAGCTATCCAGGTTGATGCCGACGGGCAGCATGATCCGGTATACCTTAATGAACTGATAAAGCCCTTGACTGAAAAGAAATGCGATATGGTCATAGGTTCCCGGTATGTTGCACAAACCGCTTATAAATCACCCATATCCAGACGCGCGGGGATGATATTCTTTTCCTGGCTGGTGCATTTGCTTACGGGAAATACAATAAAAGATACAACTTCAGGCTTCCGGGCAGTTAACCGGGGCATAATAGAATATTTTGCAGAAAATTATCCCACGGATTATCCTGAGGTAGACGTACTTGTAAGGCTGCACAAGAAATCCTTCAAGATGTGTGAAATTCCTGTTGAAATGAAGGAACGGCAAGGCGGAAAGTCTTCCATTACCCCTTTAAAATCCTTGTATTATATGATAAAGGTAAGTCTTGCTTTATTTATCAATTCACTTCGTTCGGGGGATATGGTATGACATTTAACGTATATATAATAGCTATAATTTTCAGTATAATTTTTCTGGTTGCCATAATAGAGCTGGTTAGAAAGAACAAGCTCCTTGAAAAGTACTCCCTTCTTTGGATACTCTTTGGGGTTGTGCTGCTGATACTTTCAAGTACACCTTTATTTATCGAAAAAATTGCTTCTGTACTGGATATAAAATATGCTCCCTCGGTATTGTTCCTGTTCGGAATGGTTTATCTTATTATTTACAACCTCCATATAACAACTGTATTTTCAAAGCAGTCGCAGAAAATAACAAGACTTAACCAGGAGATTGCCTTATTGAAGGAAAAGGTTGAAAAGATGGAAGCCAATAAGGAACACTAAAATAAAAAAGCTCTGAAATATTATCCTCCGTCTTTTGATATAATTGTATCTGCGGGGGTTTTATTATATTTTCTTAATTTACGGAGAAAAGTTATGGGTTGGTATGATGAATTTTTAAATAAATACAAATCAGGTATTTCCCATGAATTCCTGTTTTATTTCAATGTACGGGACCTTGTGGATAATAGCAGACATCTGGACAAATACCTTTATGATGAATTCATAAAGCAGAGAGGGTTCTCAATAGTAGCTTTTTATGATATTTCAAGAGGCCTTACCTTCCTTGACCCCTCAATGGAGAAGGAGTTCAATCTCATTACTTCAAATGAGGCCGCAGATTTGCTTCATACTCTTCCTTCAAAAATTTTCCCCTACATAGACATGGTTCTTAAAAGTACCAAAACTGTTCTTTTTATTGACCACGTAGAAAAAATAATTCCTTCAGGTGATGTCGGAAGCATGACCCTTGAAGAACGGATGTCATTGATATGGATATGTGAGTGGTCTTCAAACATTAAGATTTCAACTATTGGAAGCACTATTTTTATGCTGGCCGATAACCTTGAAGATGTAAGCAGGGAAATACTAAAATCCTCTTTTAAAGTGGAGCCTGTTTTGGTAGAGCTGCCCGGCGAGAAGGAACGCTGCAGCTATATTAATTATCTTTTGAATAATAAAAACGTTAAGCTGGATATCAGTCTTGATGAGTTCGCCAAATTATCCTCCGGGCTAAGCCGTAAATCAATAAATGACATACGGCTCAGGGCAGAGGCAGAAAATATACCCATCACGTTTGACTTCATCAAGGAAAAGAAGCATTCGGTTCTTAAAAAAGAATACGGAGATGTCCTGGAATTCATATATCCGGAAATAAGTTTTGAAGATATAGGCGGCATGGATATTGCTAAAAACTACCTGATAAAAAATATAGTAAACCCGGTAAAAAGCGGAGACCTCAGAAGGGTGCCGATGGGTATACTCCTTTGCGGTCCTTCGGGTACAGGCAAAACCCTGCTTGTAAATGCTCTTGCCAAAGCAAGCGGATTCAACTGCGTTAAAATTGACATGTCACGTATTCTGGGACAGTATGTCGGAGAAAGTGAAAAAAACTTTAAAAAGTGCCTGCTAGGTGCAAAGTCACAGCAGCCTGTGATAGTATTTGTAGATGAAATAGATACTACCTTCAGAAGAGGTGAATCCGGGGACAGCGGTGTGGGCAGAAATATTTTCAGTGAATTTTTACAGTTTACAGGTAATACAAATAATAGAGGAAAAGTAATTTTTATAGCAGCAACAAACAGACCTGATTTGTTGGATGCCGCACTTAAAAGGCCCGGAAGGTTCGATAAAAAAATCCCGGTACTTCTGCCCGGCATTGGCGAAAGGGCGGAAATATTTGAGATCATAATCGGAAAATACGGTTTTGATACTGATATAGAGGATTTCATACCATATGCGGAAGCAACTGAGAACTATACAGGAGCCGAGATAGAAACAATAGTAAGAAAAGCGTATGAAATAGCAAATGAAGACGATAAGCCCGGTACTGCTATAACCGGTGAAATCCTGCGGAAAGCAATAGAAAGATGCCGTCCAAGTACTCAGGAGGTAGAATTCATGACTCTTCTGGCAGTGAAGGAATGTGACGATTTGGATCTGCTGCCTGAAAAATATCAGCATCTACTGGAAGAGAAGAAAGACAATTGAGAATGGAGAATTGAGAATTAATTAAAAATATTTTTGAAATGGCTTCGTTCCCATTATAGGCGGTCCGTTCTTCTTCTCCCGCCACCCTATTGCGGGGGCTACGGGGGGTAAGGAAGGTTATTAGCCCTCACCCCCCTGCCCCTCTCCCACATCAGGAGAGGGGAGTTAAGAAGTTCACTGTTGGATTGCCTTTTGAGATCTTCCGATTTCTGTAGAGGCAGACTCCGGGTTAAAAGGTTTTGTGGTTAGGTACTGAGGGTTGGATATAATTTATTCGTAGGGGCGTGGGCTCTGCTCCGCCCATATAAGGGAAATTTGATTTTTCAGTTTACAATAGCAACTCTTTGTTATAAATTATTCTTATATAGCTTATAACATACAATACACGCATAACTTAGAACAAAAGGTTAATACCTGTTAAGATTAAAAGGAGGCTTTAACATGGGTTTATTCAGCAGACTGGGTACTATGATAAGAGGTTTTTTCGGGTTGTTTGTGGGCGGAATTGAAGAAAAGAATCCCGACGCTCTTCTGGAGGATATCAAGAATCAAATTGAAAAGGCAAGAAAAGAAGCGGAACAGCAGATTTTGGACATACAAACAAATGCAGAGCTCATAAAAATTGAAATGAAAAATGCCGAAAAGAATCTCAACGCCGTAAAAGCCAGGGTTGAAGCTGCTCAACGTCAAAATGACAAGGAACTGCTGGTAGAACTGTTGATTCAGGAGGAAGAATGTCAGGCTACATACGACAATAACAAGCAGACATATGAAGGCGCAATGGCTGAAGTTGCTAAAATAAGAGAAGATTATAAGATCTTTGAATCCGAAATGAATGTAAAGGTCAATGAGCTTAGGACACTCAAATCCCAGGCTAAGATGGCCTCCTTAAGAGAAAATATAAATTCAATGAATGCCAACTACACTTCCAAAAACAATAGAATCGGAAAAGTTAACGACAATATGGACAGAGCCAGAGAAATCGTTAACAGAAAGACTGCACGTGCAAATGCTGTTGAATCCCTGAATGATACCAATATGGAGATGAAGCTTAAGAGGCTGGATATGAATTCAGCCCGCGAAAGGGCTCTTGCCAGAGCTGAGGCTATGCTGGGCGGTGATCAGGGCTTTGAAGTAAAAGAGAAAATAGACAATAAAGGCAGTGCAACTTGAATCAATTAACTTTATATTTTATTTAGTTATAAATATATATACGGGTGGTATTTCAGATGATTATTCGTGAAGCAGTAATCGCAGATTTGGAAGCAATAACAGACATCTATAACTGGGCAGTAGAAAATACCACTGCCACCTTTGATATTACCAGACAATCTTTGGTAGAACGCCGTAAATGGTTTGATGCACATAAAGGAGTATATCCTCTTACAGTAGCTGAATATGAAGGAAAGGTTGTTGCTTACTGCAGCCTTTCCAGATTCAGAGAGAAGGAAGCATATGCAAAGAGTGTGGAAATATCTGTTTACGTTGGCCCGGTATTTCATGGAAAAGGAATAGGTACCGCGCTATTGGAAGATATTGTTAAAAGAGGCAGAACTCTAGGGCATCATGTGATAATAGCAGGTATAACCGCAGGCAATGATATAAGCATAAAAATGCACGAAAAAGCAGGATTTAAATTATGCGGCTGCTTCAATCAAGTTGGGTACAAATTTAACGAATGGCAGGATTGCCTGTTTTATGAGCTGTTACTTGATTGATGGGCTATTTGATAGAATTGAGGGTTGTGTAATTCCATGAAGCAGAAATTATTTGTCAGTGCACTTCTTAAAATGAGAAATTTCGGAGTTTTACTAATTTTACTGGCCGTTTCTCTTCTTATTGTTGACCAGTCCCTTCTTCCGGCACAGGCCCATATGAAGTTTCCTGTACTTGTCAAGGATGCTTCATTTCCGGTAAGTATTGCAATTTATATTGTAATGGTTGTACAAACCCTACTCAGCAGTACGTTCCATGAACAATTCAATGAAAAACAAAAAATAAAGCACATTCAGGGTATGAATTATTCATGCCTCAGGCTGTTCTACGAGGCAAAAAAGCATACCAATCCCTTGTATCTTCAAAAGCTCAAAACTGTAATGGATGATAAAAACGATATAGTCGACTCCTTTTTTAAGGGTGATAAAGGTTTCATAAAACAACGTATAGTTGAGAAGGCGCTTAACCTTGTCATTTCCTATATTAAGCTGCTTACCAACTTCTGTATCAGGAGCCGTGAACTGAGTGAAGTCAATCTTGGCAGCATTTCCGACAGAATAAACACAAATGCCAGGAAACTAAGTTTTGTCAGGGATATCAACACATCGGCCGAACTGCGTAAAGCTATTGATGTTGATGAAAGACTGGTGGAAAATCTTAAGGAGGAAAAAAAGGAGCTTGAAAGAATAAGTGTAAAGCTTGAATATATGGAAAGTATGATAAATCTTCTAAAGCATCAGGTAATTTCAAGCATAGATTCGGAAGAGATTCTGGAAAAGCTTGATACAGCCGTTAATGAGGCTGATGCTCTTGATTCGGTACTGCACGAAAGGCGTAAGAACAGGTTTGTAATTTGACAATTCTATTTTGTATTACAAGTTCTTTTTCCTCAAATTAAAGATCTATAACCATAAGCATATCATTTTTTATGTTAATTGGAGGAATTTCTGTATTTTTGTCGAATAAACATATCCATACACAGCATTTACCTGGAAAGAGGAATGTTTTATGGATTTTGATGTTGTATTTACATCTGATTATATCCAAATTACCAAAAAGGAAGACGGTTTTTATATTGAATCGTTTAGAAGTGGCATTACTCTGGAAGAAATCAACAAAGTCTTAAGTCAACATCCGGAAATAAGAGTAACCAGCTTTATGGCTGTGAAAAACTGTCTTATGGCTGCTCCCAAATCACCGACAAAATTTGGAGAAGTCAAGGACAGGATCACAATTGAAATTTCCGGAGATGAATTAAAAGCTTTTATTACTGTCTGCGTCATGGAAAGTGAACTTACAGGCAATAAAAAGGTAGACCTTGTTAAACAGATTATTTCAGCCCTGAATAATTTCGGTATTATTTACGGGATAAAGAATGATGTTTTATTATATAATCTTTGCAATAATAAACAGCTTCTCATTGCAGAAGGGATTCCTCCTGTTACTGGAACTGACTCGGTTATAAAAATGTATGAGCTCAAAGAAGCCAAACCTGAAGTTAAGGAAGACGGCAATGTAGACCACTATGAGCTCAACCTGATAAACAAGGTAGAGGCCGGTGACTGGGTGGGTGAAAGAACCGACCCGACACCCGGTATACCGGGAAAAACTGTCAAAGGGCATGATATTCCTGCCCTGCCCGGAAAAAGCTATCCCCTGATGTATGACAAGCAGTCGGTCAAGGAAGTGCATCAGGATGGAGTAACTACCCTGTATGCACTTAAGAAAGGGGCAGTTTTCTTCGAAGGCGACAGAATTGGTGTTTCTAATCATCTTGAAATCCAGGAAAATGTTGATTTCAAAACAGGTAATATTGATTTTGATGGATTTTTGACCATAAAAGGTTCTATAGAGGATAATTTTTCAGTTGCAGCAGACAAAGATATAGAAATCTTAGGTCAATATGGCGCAGGCAGTGTCAAGGAGATAAACAGCAGAGAGGGAAGTGTATTTATCCGCGGCGGAATTGCAGGTAAAAACAAAGCTGTTGTTAAATCCAAAAAGAATATATATACAAAATTCATATCTGATGCAACTATTATTTGTGATGGTTCTGTGCATATAGGTTTTTACTGCCTCAATAGCAACATAATAGCCAAGGAGGTAATTCTTGACTCTCCAAAGGGACAAATACTAGGCGGTAATATTCAGACCGAAATTAAGGTTGTCTCTTCAATAATAGGCTCTCCCGGAGAAAAAAAGACTTTTATATCGGTTAAGGGTTTTGACAGGAAGACTATGAAGGAAAAACTCGAGAAGCTTATTAATTCAATTGAAGATTTAAAAACAAACCTTACACGCTGTAAACAGGAATTATCAATTTATTCATATACTACTGGTATAACTAAAGAACAATCTGTTAAATTTGAAATTCTTAAAGATAAGTTTTTTGATTTGAAAGATAGCCTTAAAAAAATGGAAGACGAAAAGAAAGCTTTGTCAGGTTACTTAAGAACTCACGGTGAGGGAGAAATCGCCATACTGAAAAAGGCTTATCCCGCTACAATACTGGAAATTAAGCGTATTATAAAGGAATTGGACAAGATAGTCATAAATACAAGCTTTTATGTTCAGGATGGTGAGATCAGGGAACTGTAATACCTTGATTTATAGATTTTACTCAAATCATTTAAAAGACCAGGAGGCTACTATGGAGTACAGTGATATTCTGCAGGGTATTGAGAAACAAAAGGAAAGCGAACTCCTTTCGGCAAAACTGTTTAGATATCAAGGCCTTCTTCAGGCAATTGATTTTTTTTCACAAAAACTGAACCTGGATCAAATTGTCGATGCTGCATTTGATTTTACAAATGAGCTTCTTACTATAGAAAAATCTGTAATGTTTATTATGAATGACGGAAAGTACGTACTGTCCAAACTAAAAGGTCTCTCCGAAAAACTAAAGTTCATTAATAACAGTGTAGACCTTCAGAACATGGCACTTTTCCACGGAACCCTTCTAAGCGGCCATGAACATCTTCTGAAATACTTTAATGAGGAGCTTCTGCAGGACTATGAAGTGACTATGGCTATTCCATTAATAATAGAAAGCTCCATTTACGGTTTTATTTTCATATCCAACAAGACAATAGGAGATCTGAACGGTGACGATTATATAATATCCGAAGCATTAATGAAGCTATTCAATAATGCCCTTGAGAATTTCAAGAGGTACGAGCAGCTTCAGGAAGCCAATAAAGAGCTTGATGAGAAGATTTTCAACCTTTTTGCCATCAACCAATCTACCAAGGTACTTCTCGGTGAACTAAACCTCGATATGCTTTACAGTTTATCTACCGATGTCTTTGCTGAGCTTACCCAAAGTTCAAGCACCAGCTTTGTTTTATATGATGAAAAAAGTGAAAAGTATATTATAAAAGCTTTTAAAGATGTTTATTTTAGAAATATTCCTTCCATAATAGCCTTAACACTTAAAAAATCAGCTAAAATAAATCCCAATAACGTTATAATCAACCTGTCCAAAGAAGAAGGAATCTCATGCTTTAACAGCATTTTTGAAGAGGGACTGGAAGCAATTCTGCCATTAAACCCTCTTTATATAGTAGTACTTGTAAAGAACAAGAGAATTTTGGGCTTTGTAACATTAGGCCAGACGGTTACAGGCATACAGTATAAAACCAGTATCTTCGAACTGGTTGAAAGCCTTGCATCCTCAACTTACCTGGCCATATCAAACGCTTTGCTTTTCAAACAGGTCTCCGACCAGAAAAAAGTTATTCAAAGCAAATTGGACAAAATAATATCGTTAAATAACCTGATTAAAAACATTAATACTTCTTCCGACGTAAGTACACTGCTTGACCTGACCTTGAAAACGCTGGAGGTATCCTTCGATGTGGAAAAGGCTATACTGTCACAGTATGACAGGAATTCGGATACTTTTAAAATAAGCAAAACTCTGAATATAACTACAAGGAAAAAAGTCATTAAACCTAATCCCTCCTGGAAAAGAGTCATGGAGGGCGACAGCATATTTGAAGCTAATGCAGAAAGCGTACTCCAGTATATGGACAAGCAGCTTCTTAATGATGTGGGGGAATGCCAGGGTATCTTGATTATTCCCATTTATATGGATAAAATAGAGATAGAAATACTGGGTGCTGTTATAATATTCAAATATGGCAAAACTCAAATTGGTGACGAGGAAAACCTCCTGACCATGGAAACTATTGCAGGCCATATATCCCCTATTCTAAGCAGTCTTATGATTATGGAGGAGCAGTCAAAATTCCTTCTCCCAAATTATGAGGAGTATTTCAAGAAAGCATTGAAAACCGAAATTGATGAGGCTTTGGAATTTGAGCAGAATTTAACTGTACTTCAGCTTATTCTTATGAATAAGAAGTTGTTCAGAGATACCAAACATATAAACCGGTTAAAAAAGGATTTCGGTAAAGTATTTCCTTTTTCAGGAGATAATATTTTTATTATCTGGGATGGAAGTATCAAGGAATTGAATAAGAAGCTTGCCAAGCTGACCGAGATGAAAAATCTTATTGTCAATCATTGGAGCCTGGGCAAGGAATTCAGCAGCTACGAGGAATTTGTAAACCTCTTCTAAGGAGGATGTTATTAGTGGGTGTACTATGCGGTATTGATATAATAGAAATTGACAGAGTACAAAAATCAATTGAAGCACACTCATCCTTTATAAATAAAGTTTTTTCCGATAGGGAAATAGAACTATGCAATAAAAGAAAATCAGCAAGATTTCAAAGCTATGCAGCCAGGTTTGCTGCAAAGGAAGCCGTTTCCAAAGCCTTTGGAACAGGTATAGGCAAGGATGTCGGATGGAAGGAAATAGAGATACTTTCTGATGAAAACGGCAAACCTGTAATTCAGCTATCAGGCAAATCCGAAGAATTATATAAAAGAATAGGCGCAGTTGATATATCTATAAGTCTTTCTCATTGCACCAATACAGCAGTTGCATGCGCAGTCATTCAAACAAACCTATAGAGCAACACCTGTATTTCCTGTTTCATTAATTAAAAATTATGATAAATTACATGGGAGTTAAAATAAATGTCCAGAGTCAAATTTTTACACTGTGCCGACCTGCACCTTGATGCCCCATTTACATCTCTTGGGGCAGACAGCGGCAAGTCTGCAGAGAGAAGGCAGGATCTTAAAGATACCTTCCGAAACATCATAGAACTCGCGAAATCAGAAAAGGTGGACTTGCTTTTAATAAGCGGCGACCTATATGAACATGGGTATGTTCTAAAATCTACAATTAATTTTATAAACAAATGCTTTGAAAGCATACCCGCTACTAAAGTTTTCATAGTACCGGGAAACCACGATCCTATCACCGTTAGTTCATATTACAGGAACTACAGCTGGAGTAACAATGTTTATATCCTTTGTGACGAGCTGCCCTATGTATATCTGGATGATATCGATACCTATATTTATGGAGTTGGCTTCAAGAGTTTCTCTCAGGAAAAGACCATCGCATATTCCCTCAAGCCTGTAAGAAATGACTGTATTAATCTTATGCTTGTTCATGGAACTGTTGATATGAACATAGGAAACAGTTTGTACAATCCAATGTCAAGTGAAAACCTGTCTACACTTAATATGGACTATATAGCACTTGGCCATTTTCATGGAATGCTTTCGGATATAGGCGGAAAAGGTATAATCTACAACCCTGGAAGCCCGGAGCCATTGGGTTTTGATGAAGGCGGAAGCCATGGGGTTTTTATCGGAGACCTGGCCAGCACGGATTCAGCAGAAAAAAATCTTGAGCTACGCTTTCAAAAGCTGAACAAAAGGTACTATGAAACAACCGACATTAAAGTTGACGGATGCGGCAGTACAGAAGAGATCATTTCAAGGATGGACGCTGAACTAAAATGCAGCGACGCGCCAAACTGTCTGCTATCGGTATCACTAAAGGGTTATCTTGAAGAAAGTATCAAAATAGATTTGCTGCAGATCCAAAATCATTTCAGGGATAAACTCTATTACCTGAAAATTAAAAATGAAACTCTTGTAAATTACAATATTGATCAGATAGTAAAGGAGCCTGGCTTGAAAGGTCTGTTCGTCCGTAAGATCATGTCCCGTATTGAAAAAACGGAGGACCTGTGTGAAAAGGAACTTTTGAACAAGGCTTTGTATTATGGTTTGGAAGCTTTGGAAAACGGAAAATTGGATTTATAGATACTAATTGCGGGGTCATAAAATGAAGATAAATAACCTGGAAGTTAAGGGCTTTGGTAAAATAAACAATTTAAAACTCAACTTCAAAGATTCTTTTAATATTGTCTTTGGGCAAAATGAATCAGGCAAAACTACCCTTCAGTGGTTTATAAGAGGCATGCTTTTTGGACTTAAGGGAGGCCGATCGGGTAAAGACGGGTCACTTCCGCCTTTAAAGCGTTTCAAACCCTGGAAAACAAACGAATACTCGGGAATTATGGAATATACTCTTGATACCGGAAAAACCTATAGGGTAGTAAGGAATTTTGCAGGAAATCAGGCTATTATCTATGATTCCTCCTTTAATGAACTTACAGACAGCTTTGATACAAGTAAGGAAAGGGGGGCCTTGTTTGCCGAAAAGCATCTTGGCTTAAATGAAAATTGCTTTGATAAAACCGTACTTATAAGACAGCTTGATGCCCGTATAGATGAGGAAGGCAGCAGAGAACTTCTTAACAGGCTTACTAATGCCGTACAGACAGGGTTCGAGGACATATCCTATAAAAGGGCACAGGATGCTTTAAAGGAAGCCCTTAAGACATACATAGGCACAGACAAAACCTCTACCCGTCCATTGGATAAAATAGTTTCAAGACTTCAGGAGCTTAAATCCCTGAAAGACGAATATTCCTCAAAGCGTGAGGAACTGTTCCATGTAGAACAGCAGTTGAACCAGTCAAGAAATGATAAGGACTTACTGGAACAGAAAAAAGCACTTTTTGAACAAACTAAAGAATTTATCAAAATAAGAAAAAGTATAGACCAGGTTTCAAGGAAAATATCTGAAATTACTGAAATACTTGACAATATTCATCAAATACATACCGAAATGGATATTCTAAAGAAAAGAGCCGATGAGATAAATGTGTCAGAGACCGAGCTTTCCAGGTTTTCAGTTTTTGACAATGAAGATATCGACAAAATAACTACCGACTTCAATACCTATCTTTACTTGATTGAGGATGTCCGGAAGCAGGAAACCGGCTTACGTTCAAAAGAGATGGAATTGGAAGTAATCCTTGCATCTGTAAAACACCTTAATGCGTTCGAAAACACCACACCCGGGGTAGATAATGAGGTAATCAAGCTTTACCGTGATCTGGAAAGTCTGAAATCCGAGAAGGAGAATTACAACCCGGATAATTTTAATACACAAATAGGTTCGGAAAACAAAAGGAAAAACCGCTTCAACCTGGCAGCCTTTCTTTCTCTTGCGACCGCAATATTGAGTCTGTCTCTGGGATTATTAGCCAAAAAAGGCGGGTTTGCAGGCATGACAGGTGCAGCTGTATTTATTGTTCTGGCTGTTTACTTTTTATTTCTGTCTGGTAAAGCATCAAAGAAATTAACAGATATTATGCGTCAAAGGAATATGTCATTTACATATTCCAACGGAATTATGGAACAAATTGAAAATGCCAGTACAAGCCTTCAAAGAAAATATTCCTCGGTCGGCGCTTCAAGTATGGAGGATTACCTCTCATTAAAAACTGAGTTTGATAAAAAATCCATTCAGGCAGAGGGTATCCGGAATGATATTAAGCATATAAGCGCCAATATCGAGGAAAACCAAAAAAGGATTTCCAGCTTAAAGGAGAATATACTTGGTAAGTTGACCCTTACAGGAACACTTGAAACTGCTGCCTCTGAAATATCTCAGGAAAACATAAATGAATTCAAGACCGGAATAAGGAAATATAAAGGCCTTGAACCAACATCAAATTATACCTCCAAACGAAAGGAGGACATAAGCACACTGTCTGAAAACCTGATTAACAAGCTTAAAAATTCTTATAATATAACCTTTGAAAATGAAGAACAGCTCTCAGCAATAATAACTTCGTCCTCCGCCGAAATAAGAGAGCTGGAAGGCAAATCCCATCAAAAACTGGATCAGATTGTTTCCATGAGCCTTAACAAAGGCATCCCTATTTTCGGGCTTGAAGTAATAGGTGACGAATTAACAGTGGAAAAATTATCTGAGGTTGAGGTGCTTGCCTGCACATCTGCTGAAAAAGCAGCCTCTGATTTGGAAAAGCTCAACCTTGAAATAAGGGAACTGGAAACAGTGATAAAAAGCCAGGATATAAGCAGTGATAAAAATCAGCAGCTTGAAGAGGAAATTTACGAGCTTGAAAGCAAAAAATCCCAGCTGGAGGATACAGGGATTGCCTTAAGGTTGGCTTTGGAAACCCTGGACGAGGCTAGCTATGAGATACAGAGGGATTTTGTACCGGTCCTGAACTTAAGAATGAGCAACATTATAGATAAGATTTCCTCAGGTAAGTATAACGATATACGTGCAAACGACCAGTTGATGTTGAATACTGTAGACAGGGAAACCGGGGGGATCATCCCCGCCTCACTGGTAAGCAGCGGAACAGCCGACCAGATGTATCTTGCCCTCAGGCTTGCAATGGCTGATTTTATTACTGCTGATAATGAAAAGCTTCCTCTTCTCATGGATGAAATATTTTCACAGTTTGATGACCTCAGAACAGCTCAAACTTTGGAGCTTCTTAAAGAAATTTCAACCGAAACTCAGGTAATACTGTTTACCTGCAAGGAAAGAGAATTAGAGCTGGCACAGCTGAAATTCGGAGATAATTTGAATATAATAGAATTATAACGCTAGATTTTCAGCCACAGCTTCCTCTTGATACTGCTTAACAGGTTGGGAGATATATTCTCACGCAGTTCGCAAACAGGAATTGTACAGTTTATTTCCTCATATCTGTCCCTATCTCTTTTTTCTATCCTGGAAAGAAGCTGTGCGGTATTATTCCAGGAGTCCTTATTAGATAAATTTCTTGCCATCTCCTTCATATGATTAATTTTTGCAGGATTATCGATAACCTGCTGCATAACACTCTCAATGTGAGTACTTCTTATGACACTTACAGCAGCTCCGTTGTTTATTAAAAAACTTGCATTGACCTCTTCCGCTCCAGGTATAGGCGATATTACAAATAAAGGAATTTCCTTATGAAGCGCCTCTGTAACAGTTAGTCCTCCCGGTTTGGTTAAAATAAAATCCGAAGCGTCCATAAGGTCCGGAATCTTATCGGTAAAACCAAGAATCTTAACCATTTTTCCGTTGTTTCGCGAACTTTTTTCCAGCTTTTTTCTAAGCTTTTTATTTTGTCCTGTAACAACAATAACCTGAATATCCCTGCTGCATTTTACAAGTGACTCAAAGACACCATATATTTCACCTATACCCAAACTTCCTCCCATAACCAAAGCAGTAAGCTTATCTTCAAGGCCCAGTTCCTGCAGGACTTCTTTTCTGTCCCTTTTAACAAGAAATTTCTGAGATACAGGTATACCGTAAACAAATATTTTTTGTTCAGGTATTCCCCAATTTATCATTTCCTTTTTCAAAAATTCATGGGAAATAATATAAGCATCTATTCCATCATGCATCCAGAAAGAATGAAATGCCATATCTGTTATAACTGCAACTATGGGAATGTCCAGCTTGGTTCTCCCTTTGAGCCCGCAAATCATTTGAAGAGCAAGCGGATGCGTGGTGACTATTACCGAAGGATTAAAATCTTTTATAAGCTTTTCAAGCCTATGAGAAAGAAATCTGTTGACCGTGTTGCTAAGTCCATAAAAACTTTCGCCCCTTTCGGACATTTGATATAGCCTGCGGTACATGAAGGGAGTATTTCTTATTGTATTCAGGTAGCTCCCTACAATTATCCTGTCCGCGACAGGACTGGAATATCTAAGAGCATCTATTAATAGTGTTTTGGAACCTGGAAAACACTTTTCCGCTATTTCCTTTACTGCTTCCGCAGCCTTTTGATGTCCGCCGCCTGTGGCTACAGTTAAAAGAAGTACATTCATTATATAACCTCCGTGCCCGTGTCTTATCCGGATACATAAAAGTATTGATATTTCGCTGTTTTAAAGCATTCCTTCGTTTTTACCGCACGTATATTTTTTGCAAAAAAACAAAAAATATCAACTGCAAATAAAATATACTTTGCACAAAAACTATTGTGTTACAGTTCTTATTTTTAATTAAATATTAGTCTGGCCTATAAAAGGAGGAATAATATATTTTAAAATCAAAAGCAGTAACAGCAATCGCAGTTCTTTTAGCAATATTTGCTGCAAATTTTTCTGCAAGCAGTATTAACATTATTGGCAATGATGGAAATGTTTATGCACAATCTTCCGATACCAGTGATGCTCAGTTACTGGCGCGGGCAATAAACGGTGAAGCAAGAGGAGAACCCTATCTTGGGCAGGTAGCTGTAGGCGCCGTCATTGTAAACCGGACAAGAGATCCGAGATTCCCAAAAACAATAGCCGGAGTAATTTATCAGCCGGGCGCATTTACAGCCGTATCAGACGGACAGATAAATGTAGCGCTGGATCCCAATTCCACTGTTGTAAAGGCTGCCAGGGATGCATTAAGCGGTTTTGATCCTACCAATGGCTGCGTATACTACTGGAATCCTGCAACGGCAACAAGCAAATGGATTTGGTCAAGGCCAATAGTAACTAAGATAGGAAAGCATGATTTTGCCAAGTAAAAAAATGGTTTGGAGGTGTAAGCTTGAGTTTCAGAGAAAAACTGTTGGACCTTAAAAAAAGATTATCAGACAGAAAAATGTACAGTATAGTGATTGTAGTAATTGCAGCAGTAGCTATTTGGGGAATAACTCAGTACAGGCACTCGGGAGAACTCAGACAGCAGCTTGATAATCAGTATAACAGGGCTTTTTTTGATATGACCGGATACGTTCATAATGTCGAAACATTATTGATGAAATCCCTAATAAGCGGAAGTTCCACAATGACTGCATCAACCCTTCAGGAAGCATGGAGGCAGGCTAATCTTGCACAGACAAACCTGGGACAGTTACCCATTACACCTGTTGTACTTGAAAATACATCTAAATTTCTGACACAGGTGGGAGATCTGGCTTATTCCCTGAATAATCAGAGCATGAGCGGTAAACCCTTGAATGAACAGCAATATAAAACAGTACAGCAGCTGTATACTTATGCCGTAAATCTCGGGAAAAACTTAAACAGTCTGCAGGGACAACTTACGCAGGGTAGGATTAAATGGAGTGCGTTGGCCAATAAGGGAACCCGGCTTTTCAAAAAGACCTCCTCTCAAATGCCCATGTCACAGTTTGAAAATGTTGATAAAACCTTCAAGGATGTTCCGAAGCTTATCTATGACGGCCCATTTTCAGACCACCTGACCGGACTTGAGCCAAAGGGGTTAACCGGGAACAATATAACAGCAGATCAGGCAAAGCAAAGTGTAAACAATCTGTTCCCCGGACAAAAAATAAAAGCCATAACCAGTTCTGGACGAAACGACAGCGGAATGTTTAAAACCTATAATTTCAAGGTAACCTTCAATGGGGCTCCCGATAAACAATATGCAAATGTCACCATTACTCAAAAAGGCGGCCAGGTATTATGGATGCTTTATAACAGACCGTCAGCCGCAGCCAGGATAAGTGTTGAACAGGCAAAGGCAATAGGTAAAAAATATCTTGAGGATCATGGGTTTAAAGGCATGGCAGACACCTATTATCTTAAGGAAGATAATACTGCAACAGTAAATTATGCATATAAGCAGAATAACGTAGTAATCTATCCTGATTTAATTAAGGTTAAGATCGCATTGGATAATGGGGAGGTTGTAGGCCTTGAAACAAAATCCTATCTCTCGGCCCATACCGCAAGAACAATTCCGACACCTAAAATATCCATGCAGCAAGCCCGTGCGGCAATAAGTGCAAGGGTAAATGTTCTGTCTTCAGATCTGGCTATAATTCCAACCGATTACAAGACCGAGCTTTTTACCTACGAATTCAAAGGTAAATTCAACAACCAGGACTTCCTGGTATATATAAATGCAGATACCGGTAAAGAGGAAAATATTCTAATGATAGTCAATACACCCAATGGAATACTTACAATGTGAAACAAAGAAAAAAACAGAGCAGTACAATTTGAACTGCTCTGTTTTTTGTTTTTAGAAACTTCTTCCCTTGAACTGATCACTAAGACATTGAAAAAGGAAAGGATAATTTTATATCCCTTCCTTTTTATATTATATTATTTAATTAATAAGTATCCACACTTTCTGCACCGTTACTTCTGAGTATTGAGGCTATATCATCAATTTTATTATTATCTGCTCTCATGCTGAATAGTATTTTACCTGCTCTGATGTCGGTCTCATACTGTTTGCTTCTATTTTCAGGGATACCCAGATCTACAAGTCCGCCTACTATTCCGCCTGTTACCGCTCCTGAAAGCAATCCGGTAATTGGACCTGCAGCTGCTATAATGCCAAGACCCGGAATAACCATACTGCCGGCACCAATTAACAATCCTGCCAGGCCTCCCAGAATACCGCCTGTTACAACGCCGTCAGATATATTATCGTTCTTTGCGTGAGGATGTGTATCATGTGTTCCCATTGTAGCAGTGGTTCTGTCAGTATTTGCAGAATGCTCGTCTCCCTGCTTTGCAACTATTGAAATGTCAGATGTTCGAAGTCCCTGATCTTTTATTTGCCTTGCTGCATTTTCAGCGTGTCTGTGATCATCAAATACTGCGACGACAGTTCTAGCCATATTTTTTCCTCCTTATTATAATATAACAATAGCTTTTGCCGATTAAATATTATTTATTCAATCAACTTTCCCATTTACTCTTGTCATATTTTTATCTTTATTATTTGTCAAATATATCCGATAAATAAATTGCTTTAGTTTATTAAAAACGAATATTTCAATAATTACAGTCATAAAAATTAATATCTTTCGTTCAATATTTGTGATAAAATTTAAGCGTTCGGCATTATTTTCAAAAAAGATTGAGGTTTTTTAATGCAACTGCAGGGCCTTTTTATTATGTTGTTTATTTTAATAATAGCTCCACTGCTTCTTATATCAGCCAACCACAATGTTTTCTTTGTGTTGGTTGCCATAGTGCTGTTCATAAACTCTATAAGATGCATATTGAAACTTTTTATAGGCACGTCGAAAAACCAAAATGAGATCGAAGATGAAGGCATGGATGATCTTGAGGACATGCTGAGTGTTGATATCAAGAGATTTGGAACAGGTACTAAAGTAGTTAGAAATCTGATTGCCGTTTTATTTTTCATATACTGTATTTATTATATCCATGCATATATTTTCAAAATTATGACAACATTCATCATTACCTCCTGGATTATAACCATTATTAAAGATCTTTCAGGTGATGAAAAAACATCACAAATGAAGTTTACTACAGTTTTGAAAAGTATTTATCTTTTTGTTATACATGCCTCATCAATTCTGCTTATATCATTAGTAGCCCTCTCCAAATTCCATAATATTTTTTCTTAAATTAATTAAAAATCATTTATATTTGCAAGAAGCGTAAATATAAGTTGCAAATTACGGGTTTTTTTAATAAAACTATTGAATGGCATATATATACGTGTTATAATAATTTAAGCTGTTAAATATTTTGCTGAAGTGCGCTAATGCAAGCGGTTTGAGTAAATAACCTCCAGTTAAAAATTATTTTGACAGTTAAAAAAAGTACTCAATGGGGAGTAATTTTCCTTATTTGTGTACTTTTTTTTATTTTCTCTAGTCAAATAAGGAAATTTTTAATAAACAAAAAGGATTTTCAAATTGCAAGTTGCTTTTACGGCACATTCATTTTTTAGCTAACTAAATTGCAATAGGATAATCAATAAGAATTAATTGCTAATTTGTATCAATACATGGGGGTAAAAAGCTAATAGTTGTAAGAAAAGCCATAATGGCCGGCAACTCTTCAGGCCACTTTAGCTCCCTACAATATATATTGGAAGAAGGATGTTCAAAGTATGAAAAATTACGGTATGCCCTCAGAGCAGGGTCTTTATAGTCCCCAATATGAGCATGATGCCTGTGGTATTGGATTTGTAGTCAATATAAAGGGAAACAAATCCAATGAAATTCTTAACCAGGCTTTAACCGTGCTCAAAAACCTAAGTCACAGGGGTGGCTGCGGAAGCGAGCCCAATACCGGAGACGGAGCTGGAATCCTGTTTCAGATACCACATACTTTTTTGAAAAAGTCATGTACAAAAATAGGAATAAAGCTTCCTAAACCAGGCGAATATGGTGTGGGTATGATATTCCTCCCTCCTGATGAAGGTATGCGTAAAGCATGCGAACAGAGATTTGAAGAAATTATCAAAAGCGAAGGCCAGCAGGTACTCGGATGGAGAACTGTTCCTACCGATGATTCAAGCCTCGGCAATACCGCTAAAGCTTGTATGCCTTTTATCCGCCAGGTATTCATAGGTAAAGGCAGCGAGAATAAAACAGAACTTGATTTTGAAAGAAAACTATATATTATACGTAAAAGATCAGAAAAAACTATCCGCTACTCAGGTATCAAGAGTGAATTCTTCTATATTGCAAGTCTGTCCAGCAGAACCATAGTATACAAAGGAATGCTTACCGCAGAACAGGTAGAGCTTTTCTACAAGGATCTGCAGGAACCTGCTGTGGATACTGCACTTGCACTTGTGCATTCCCGTTACAGCACAAATACCTTCCCAAGCTGGGAAAGAGCACATCCTAACCGTTACCTTATGCACAATGGTGAAATTAATACTCTGCGCGGAAATATTAACTGGATGCACGCACGCCAGTCCATGCTTGAATCAGAAGTATTTGGTGAGGACCTTTATAAGGTATTCCCAATTATCAGTCCTGACGGAAGTGACTCTGCAATGTTCGACAATTGTGTTGAATTCCTGATGCTTTCAGGCCGTTCACTTCCCCATGCTATGATGATGATGATACCTGAACCATGGCAGAACCATGAAACCATGAGTGATGAAAAGAAAGCCTTCTATGAATATCACAGCTGCCTTATGGAACCGTGGGACGGGCCGGCTGCAATGGGCTTCACAGACGGTATAAGGGTAGGAGCCGTACTTGACAGAAACGGTTTGCGTCCTGCACGTTATTATGTGACAAAGGACGATATGGTTGTTCTTGCATCCGAGGCCGGCGTACTTGATATTGCTCCTGAACGTATTCTCAGCAAGGAAAGGCTAAAGCCCGGAAGAATGCTTCTTATCGATACCCAGGAAGGCAGAATTATTAATGATGATGAACTGAAACATACAATAGCAAATGAGCATCCATACCGTAAATGGCTAGACAAGCATATTATTAAATTTGAAGAAGTTCCTTCTGCTGAACATATACCTGTCCCCAGCCATTCAACAGTTGCTCAAAGGCAAAAAGCCTTCGGATACACGTATGAGGATCTTAGAATGGTCCTTGGACCAATGTCCAAGGATGGTGTTGATCCTGTAGGCGCCATGGGTAATGATATACCTCTGGCAGTTCTTTCTAATAGGCCTCAGCTGTTATATGAGTATTTCAAGCAGCTTTTTGCACAGGTTACCAATCCTCCGATAGATGCTTTGAGAGAGGAAATTGTTACATCCTCGGAAGTTCTTATCGGATCTGAAGGTAATCTTCTCAATCCGACGCCTGAGAGCTGCCGTCAGATAAAGTTAAAAACTCCAATTATAGATAACGATGAGCTTGCAAAGCTTAAAAATATAAATATTCCAGGCTTCAAATCCATAACACTTCCGATACTTTACAAGGTATCCGAGGACGGAGCCGGCCTGGAAAAAGCATTGAGCGAATTGTATCAGGCTACTAATAAGGCCATACGTGAAGGTGTCAATATAATAATACTCTCAGACCGTGGAATAAACGAAGAGTATGCTCCTATACCGGCACTGCTTGCAGTATCCGGTCTGCACCATCACCTGATCCGCGAAGGTACTCGTACAAGAATGAGTCTTGTGCTTGAATCGGGAGAGCCTCGTGAAGTACACCACTTTGCATGCCTTTTAGGATATGGCGCTTCAGCAGTCAATCCATATCTTGCTTTCGAGACCATTGAAGACATGATAAATGACGGCAGACTAACTGATACCGATTATGTAAAGGCTGTGCACAAATACCTTAAGGGTGCTACAAAGGGCTGCGTAAAGACCCTCTCAAAGATGGGTATATCAACCATACAGAGTTACCAGGGCGCGCAGATTTTTGAAGCACTTGGCCTTAATCAGGTTCTTATAGACAGATATTTCACCTGGACTCCTTCAAGGATCGGCGGTATAGGCATAGATGTTATTGCCCAGGAGACTGCAATGAGACATGCTTCTGCCTTTAAAGGCCGTACCTCCTCCGAGGACGAGTTGAATGCCGGCGGCTTTTACCAGTGGAGAAAAGACGGAGAATACCATCTGTATAATCCGGAAACAATCCACAAGCTGCAATATTCCTGCCGTACTAATAATTACAATACCTTTAAGGAATATACAAACTCAATAAACGACCAGACACAAAAGCAGTGCACTTTAAGAGGACTGATGGAATTTAAGAAGACCGGCAAATCCATACCATTGGATGAGGTTGAATCTGTAGAATCCATCTGCAAACGCTTCAAAACCGGTGCCATGTCCTACGGTTCAATAAGCAAGGAAGCACATGAAGCAATGGCTATCGCAATGAACAGGATAGGCGGTAAGAGTAATACCGGTGAAGGCGGAGAAGATCCGGCACGTTTTGTTCCAGAGGCCAACGGGGATTCAAAGTGCAGTGCCATTAAGCAGGTTGCATCGGGAAGATTCGGTGTTACCAGTGAATACCTGATAAATGCCAAGGAAATCCAGATAAAGATGGCCCAGGGTGCAAAACCTGGTGAAGGCGGACAATTGCCGGGACGTAAGGTTTATCCGTGGGTAGCCAAGGTAAGGCACTCAACGCCTGGCGTGGGTTTGATATCACCGCCACCGCACCATGATATATATTCAATAGAAGACCTTGCGGAGCTTATTCATGACCTCAAAAATGCAAACAGGAATGCAAGGATCAGTGTCAAGCTTGTTTCTGAAGTTGGTGTCGGAACTATAGCTGCAGGTGTTGCAAAAGGATTGGCCGACGTTGTTCTTATAAGCGGATATGACGGTGGAACCGGAGCATCACCAAGAACAAGTATCAGACATGCCGGACTTCCCTGGGAGCTCGGACTTGCTGAGACCCACCAGACATTGTTGCTCAATGACCTGAGAAGCAGAATAGTTGTTGAAACAGATGGTAAGCTCATGACAGGAAGAGATGTTGTTATTGCTACCCTACTGGGTGCCGAGGAATTCGGGTTTGCTACTGCTCCGTTGGTAGTTCTCGGATGCGTAATGATGAGGGTATGTAATCTTGATACCTGTCCTGTAGGTGTTGCTACACAGAATCCGGAGCTTAGAAAGAAATTTACAGGCGATCCTCAGTACATTGTAAACTTTATGTACTTTATAGCTCAGGAAATGCGTGAAATAATGGCTCAGTTGGGCTTCAGGACTATAGAAGAAATGATAGGCCGCAGTGATATACTGGAGATGTCAAAGGCAGTTGAACACTGGAAATCAAAGGGTCTTGATTTTTCAAATATATTTTACCAGCCGATAGTGCCCGAAACAGTAGGACGTTACTGCCAGATGTCACAGAATCACGGTATAGAGAAATCTCTTGACTGCAATGTTCTGTTGAAGGTGTGCGAACCTGCACTTAAAGACGGACAGAAGGTTGAAGCTATAATACCGATTAAAAATACAAACCGTGTTGCAGGAACAATACTTGGCAGCGAGGTTACAAAGAAATATGGTGCAAAGGGACTGCCTGAAGATACAATCAAGCTGCACTTCAAAGGATCTGCAGGACAGAGCTTCGGAGCATTTGTTCCAAACGGTATTACCATGATGCTTGAAGGGGATTCCAATGACTATGTCGGAAAAGGCCTTTCTGGCGGAAAGATAATTGTCCGTCCTCCGAAGGAATCAGACTTTGTTGCCGAAGAAAACATTATTATAGGTAACGTTGCCTTCTATGGAGCAACAAGCGGCGAAGCTTATATAAACGGCGTAGCCGGCGAACGTTTCTGTGTAAGGAACAGTGGTGTGAAAGCGGTGGTTGAGTCAGTAGGCGATCACGGCTGTGAATATATGACCGGCGGACGGGTTGTAGTACTGGGTTCTACCGGACGTAACTTTGCTGCAGGAATGTCGGGCGGTGTTGCATATGTTCTTGACAGGGAAAACAAGTTTAAAGGCAAATGCAACAAGGAAATGGTAGAACTTGAAAGCATCACCGACCTTGAAGAAATTGAAGAAGTTAAGACTATGGTTAAAAAACATTATGAATATACAGGCAGTAATCTCGCAAAAGAAATCCTTGATGATTGGGATAACTTGGTCTCTAAATTTATCAAGGTAATGCCTAAAGACTATAAACGTATGCTTCAGGCTATTAAGCGGGTACATGACGAAGGACTGACCGGCGAAGATGCGCTTATGGCTGCGTTTGAAGCAAACAACCGCGACCTTGCCCGTGTCAGCGGAAATTGATTGGGGGAAGAAGAATGGCTAAACCAACTGGATTTATGGAATATAAGCGTGAGGTTCCCGAAGACCGCCCCCCGCTGGAGCGGATCAAAGATTGGGATGAGTTTCACTGCCATTTAAGTGAAGAAAAGCAGCGTATTCAGGGAGCCCGCTGTATGGACTGCGGTACTCCTTTCTGCCACTCGGGTATGCTTTTTAACGGTGCCGCCTCAGGATGTCCTATAAATAATCTTATTCCTGAATGGAACGAGCTTATTTACAAAGGGCTTTGGGAGGAAGCAATTAAAAGGCTTCATAAAACCAACAACTTTCCTGAATTTACAGGAAGAGTCTGTCCTGCGCCCTGTGAGGGAGCATGTACACTGGGTATAAATGAACCCATGATTACTATTAAAAACAATGAATGCGCCATAATCGACCATGCTTACAGCGAAGGCTGGATTGTTCCGGAACCTCCGAAGGTAAGAACAGGTAAAACCATTGCAGTTATAGGTTCAGGCCCTTCAGGACTGGCTTGTGCAGACCAGCTTAATAAAGCAGGACATACTGTTACTGTTTTTGAACGTTCGGACAGAGTAGGCGGGCTTCTCATGTACGGAATTCCTAACATGAAGCTTGATAAAAAGCTTGTACAGCGCCGCGTAGACTTGATGGCTGCAGAAGGTATAACCTTTAAGACAGGCGTTGAAATAGGCAAGGACCTGCCTGCCGACAAACTGTTAAAACAGTTTGATGCTGTAGTATTCTGCGGAGGAGCAACCAAGGCAAGGGATCTTGTAGTTGAAGGAAGAGAAAACAAAGGAATATACTTTGCTGTAGATTTCCTCAAGGCAAATACAAAGAGCCTGCTGGACTCAAACCTGCAGGACGGAAATTATATATCAGCCAAAGATAAGGATGTAATAGTAATAGGCGGAGGAGATACCGGAACTGACTGTGTCGGTACCTCAATAAGGCATGGCTGCAGAAGCGTGGTGCAGTTTGAAATACTTCCCCAGCCTCCTATGGAACGGCAGAAAAACAATCCATGGCCCCAATGGCCTAAGGTATATAAAATGGATTACGGCCAGGAGGAAGCAAATGTACTCTATGGAAGCGATCCAAGACAATACTGCATAATGACCAAAAAAATTGTCGGGGATGATAACGGAAACGTTAAGGAAATCCACACGGTAAATATAGAATGGAAAAAGGATGATGCGGGAAGGTTTGTATCAGTTGAAATACCCGGTACTGAAAAAGTATGGCCTGCACAGCTGGTTCTCATAGCAATGGGTTTTGTCGGACCTGAAGATAAAGCACTTAAGCAGTTGGGTATAGAACAGGATACAAGGTCAAACATAAAAGCCGATTACGGCAAGTTCACAACCAATAAAAAGGGTGTATTTGCTGCAGGTGATATGAGACGCGGACAGAGCCTTGTAGTATGGGCGATTAATGAAGGACGCGGAGCAGCAAGGGAATGTGACAGATATCTTATGGGATACACAAATTTACCCTGATATAAATTCTGACAGGAACGGTTAGAAATAACCGTTCTTTTATTTACATGCAAAAATGTCGGTTATTTAAATCGTGTAAATCTTCTTTTATGCCATTTTCTTATTATAAAGGGTATTATAAATAAAGCCGCAATCAGCAGCAAACAAATAGCAAACCTCCAGGAAAACGGGTATTTCAAATTGTCACCAACATAACTAAGTACCAGTGTTTCCGGAATTAAACCCAAGCAATCTGCTGCTATGAACTGCTTATATTTTATTTCTGCCAGACCTGCTCCAAAATTGATCAAGTCAAATGGGAACAGAGATGATAATCTCATAAAGAATAGTACTCTGAACCCATATTTTTTGATATTGCTGTCAAGATACTTTGCACTCTCTCCGGCAAATTTAAGCAGCACTCCCTTTCCGAACATCCTTGCAATAAAATATGACAGGCTTGCTGAAAGAAATACAGATACCATTGAAAATACAAATCCCATAAAAGGTCCGAAAATACTTCCACCTATTATAACCATCAATGTATAGGGCAGGACCAGGAAGAGAGACCTTATTACAAATATCAGAATAAAGATGACTGCGCTTAAATGCCCGTAGGAGCTTATAAAGTTTTCCACCTTGACAAGTTGCTTAATATTAAAAAGGTCAAGGTTATAGGCAGCAATAAAGGCAGTAAAAAGAAATAACGAGAATATACATAATTTTAGGATTAACCTTTTATTTTTCATTTTTGTATACCTATTTGTCTTAAATATGTAATTTAGCCTATATACCTCAATATATGCCGGCTGCAATGAAATAAAAACACTTGTGTTATAAGTTAATTTTAATTATAATTTTATTATACATAAACTGTGATATGAAATACCAGACAAAAGACATTTTAAATTTTTATATTATTGCTTTAAAACTTATCAATTATGATCACAGTGAAGCAAACAAAGCTTCTTTATTTATGCAGTTTTATATTTTAAATTATACGTTGCTTAAAATTAAAACCTCAATAAGGCTTTGTACTTATTCCGGTAAAATTATTTAGGGGTGATGAATTGAAGAGCATAAAAGGTACTCTCCCCAATATTCTGACACTAATAAATTTGTCTCTGGGAGTAACTGCTATACTTCTTGCAATGAACGACAGGTCGAGAGTTAATTGGTTGATCCCGGCATCATTATTAATAATGGTAGCCGCCTTAACAGATAGATTTGATGGAAAAGTAGCACGTATGCTGGATGTATCAAGTGAACTTGGTAAAGAGCTGGATTCACTCTCTGACTTGATCTCTTTTGGAGTTGCTCCGGTAATAATTGCTTGGAAGATAAGTCTATCAGGACATTTTGGTGTATTTGGGTATCTTATAGCCCTCGTATTCCCAATTGCAGGAGCATTTAGACTTGCAAGGTACAATGTATCCACCTTTAATAATGTTTTCAGTGGAATGCCGATTACGGTTGCCGGTGCTTTTCTTACCATAGACAACCTTTATAACTGTTTTGCCGTATTGAAGGAACGCCGTTTGGGCCTGTTGGAATCAATAATTACCGTAGTGTTGATATTAGGTCTTTCTGCATTAATGGTCAGCAAAATACGTATCAAAAAAATATAATTGCAGAAAATAATGAGGATAAGTTTTTATGGAGCAGCTGAACAATATGAAGGAATATTCCTGGCGAAGGCCGATAACCTCGGAAACATTGATATCCGGTGCACTACTTATTGTAATTTTTGACTTGGTAAGATCCTTTTTAGATGGAACTAAAATGAAAACACCGTTACTTATAGTAAATTCAGTTCTGTTATTGTTCTGTGTTATTGCAGGCTTATATTATTTAAGACTGATAATAGTATCGGGCGATACATCGATTAAATTACTGGATAACGACATAGCTATCAAGCACTGGTCATTTAAGCAAAGGATTATACCAACAGAGAGCATCCAGGATATAGCTGTTAGTAATAATAATATATTAGCCGCGATAATTCTAAAAGACAATAAGAAAATTATTCTGAACCTAAAAGGCTTGGAGCAGGAAAAACAACAGGAACTTATAGATTCTTTGATGAATTATAAATAGGATATACTAAAAAGCCATTCAACAAAATTAATTGAATGGCTTTTTATATGATATAATATTAATTTCCATTTCAGCCCCACGGAGAGTACTTGCCAGTTTCTGTAGGTTCAAACCTTATTCTGAACTGTGGAAGCTTTTTTATTTCAGTATAGTAATTTACCGTCCAATCATCTCCCTGTGAGCTGTCATTCCTACCGCTTGCCGGTGGAGCAAAGAGCTTGAAGGATAACTTTTGAGGCCCTTTTAACGGTTTCCTGTAGAAAGCCGATATCAAATCTATTCTGTCTACACCCGGTTTCTTATAAAACCATTGTCCATTTATCTCCATTATAGCATTAAGCCCAACTTCATCAAAAACAACCTCACAAAACACCGGATTACCGCTGAAATCAAGCGGAATTTCAAGGCCATCCGAATCCTCCGCACTTCCCCAGCGCAAACGTATGGGAAGCTTGGCCTTATCTCCTGAAGACATTTCTGGTAAGAAAAAAGTATCGTTTATTACTTCACGGTAGGTATCCAGCATAGGCTGCTCTATACCGACTTCAGAATTATTCGGATCTTCTATTTCCAAAGCAAGCCTTCCCCTGTCCCTGAACTGATAGAACGTAATTCCTGTAAGCCATGTGGCTTCTTCCTTTTTAACTTTCATATAAAAGTCCTTCATCATTTCAGCCTGATCGAAGGGTCCTGTTACGTCTCCGTCGGCATTGAATTCGGAAATTACCAGCGGTTTTACCTTACCTCCGTTCAAAAAGCAGAATCTTCCCAGGCTGAATTTGTTTGCCTCATAAATATCATCAACAATTTCACGTTTATGGGTTTTGCCCTTGCGCTCAGCTATTGTATACGGCCATCCCCAGTTAAGTGCCAGATAGTAATCACCTGACCAAATATCAGCAGCTTTAACCGCTTCCTTGAATTCTTCTTCATAATCCATTTTACCGGGTTCTTTGTCCGACCGGTCACCTATGCAGATTATAGTTTGTATATTAGGGGCTTCCTTTTTAATGATATTATGGAACCTGACAAAGAAATCGGCTACCTGCTGGTAGGAATAGCGCTTGTTAAAAGAAAACCATGTACCGTTCGCCTCGTGATTTATGCGAAGGTGCATACGGCCGTAAGGTTTAAGTTCTCTTGCTATCTGTATAAGATGTTCATCGGATACGGCACAGTCTATGGTCAGGGTCAGTGTTACATCCTGTCCGTGCCTTCTCACATCTTGCATGCAGGTAAAAGGTTCTCCATCGGTATTTCCGCCTATTCCGCCCTTATATGTAAAATAGTCGTCATAGGGGTAATCCCATGCAAATTTAACGTCAGGACTTTTAAATACCTCGCTGGCTCTGCCAGGCCATCCCTTATCCAGCGGATAGTAACAATACATCAGGTTAATGTTTCTATGAGATCTTCCAAGCTTATTGATTATATAGTCCTGATTGACATATTCTCCTCTTTCACTGCCGTCTCCGAGATCAACCGCACACTTTGCAGGACCCACATGAAGTTTGTATGCCTCCAATTTGTCAAACAAAATTCAAACCCCCCAAATTTTTATCTAAAAGTTTAGTCCATATTTTCTATCAACAAATTTTACACTATATATTTCATTAAAGCAATTACTCGACTTAATTCTTATAATAAAATAAAAATTAAGTGAATAGTATTGATTTCAGAAAAAGTTATTAATTGAGATTTCATATCTTATAAAACTATGGATAAAATTTCTAAATAAGCAAAAAATAGCTTGCCTCTATTTTCCACTGTAAGGACTCATTTTAATATAGTCAATATGATTTCACCTTGAATGGTTTTTGAAGATTACAGGCATGTTTTTACGCGTTTTTGAATGTGTCAGCATATTTTTGTTAACTATCCTTCTTTGGACACTTATTTTCGAAAATCCAATGTATTAAACAGGCTATTTCAAAATTAACACCAATTTAAACTTCACCAAACTATGATTTAATATTAAAGATTTATTGTATTAAAAAAATGTTTATATAAAAAATACAGTACCTCTAAAATTGAGATACTGTATTTGGCGGAGAAGGCGAGATTCGAACTCGCGCTAGAGTTGCCCCTACTAACGGTTTAGCAAACCGTCCCCTTCAGCCTACTTGGGTACTTCTCCATGTATAGCCGGATAGTCAGCGTCAAAAACAAGTTGGCGGAGAGAGTGAGATTCGAACTCACGGTAGGCTCACACCTACGCCGGTTTTCAAGACCGGTGCCTTAAACCAACTCGACCATCTCTCCACTTTGAATTTTAGCGACGAATAATATTTTACATTATAAACAATACAATGTCAACCCTTTTCAATTGCTAGATTGTGGCTATACTGCCCTATTATTACGTTTTACGTCATATGGATTTTTCCATCCATACAACATCAAAGTCGACACCCTTCTTTGTACCGGCATTCTTAAATCTACCGCATTCCAAAAATCCATTCTTCCTATGAAATGCCAGACTAACCTTGTTTTCTGACGAAATCTCTGCAAGAATATTTTTTATACCCATTTGAGCTGCCTGATTTTCAAGCAGCTCAAGTGCCTTTGCGCCAATTCCTTTACCTACATATTCCTTATCGATAAAATAGCATATTTCTGCAGTCTTTTTAAATGTCGGAAACGGACTGTACGCTCTTAGGAAGCAAAAGCCTGCAACCTTGTTCGAATCCTTTATGACTAAGGCAGGATAACTGCCTGCCATCTCAAGAATCTTGCTGAAAAATCCGTAGGGAAGTTTGTTCTCCGGAAATGCTGCAAAGCTGTTTTCTATATAGTAATTGAAGATATCCATAGCCTCGGTTGTATATTCAGCCGACAGCGGTTCAAAACTTATATTCATAACTCCCGACTCCTTATACAGCTATCGAGCTTATCGAGGAGAGCTCATAAATTGCTTCTCCCAGCCGTTTTATACCTTCCCGTATCCTGTCTTCAGGCATATTTGAGTAATTTATGCGCATTGTATTATCTTTAGGTCTGCAGGCATAGAATGAGGCCCCAGGAACGAAAGCAACCTTCCTTTCAAGGCTTATTTCAAGAAGCTTTCGTGCGTTTAAGCCCTCCGGAAGCTCGGCCCAGGTAAATAATCCACCATTGGGTCTTGTAAACCGTACCGACCTTGGAAATTCCCTTTCCATAGCTTCAATGACAGTATCCCGTCTTTCCCTGTATACATCCTTAATGTGTGCAATATGCATATCAATATCATTTTTCTCAAGAAACCTGTTTACCTGCATCTGGCTTGTTGTTGACGTATGGAGATCTGCGCCCTGCTTTACAAGTACAAATTTCTCAATGAAATCGGTATCTGCAGCAATCCAGCCAAGCCTCATTCCAGGACAGAATATTTTTGAGAAGGTACCCAGTCCTATAACAGTTCCTGTATTATCCAAAGACATCAGGGATGCCGGGATTTCGCCCTCAAATCTCAATTCGCCGTAAGGATTATCTTCTATTATGACAACACCGTACTTTTGTGCAATCTCCAGAAGTTTTTTCCGTCTTTCAACAGACCATGTCCTGCCTGTCGGGTTCTGAAAATCCGGAACAACATAAATCAATTTTCTCCTTGAACAAGTCAACATCAGCTTTTCAAGCTCCTCGGGGATCATCCCGTCGTCATCGGTAGGTACCTCAATGAACCTGGGCTCATAAGCCCTGAAGGCATTTAAAGCTCCCAGATATGACGGGCTTTCGCAGAAAACTACATCACCCTCGTTCAAAAATACCTTGCCGATAAAGTCCAATGCCTGCTGTGAGCCACAGGTTATTAAAATCTGATCTGTGCTGACAGTAGTTTTGAAAACTCTGTGAAGTCTTTCAGCTATTTTTTCCCTAAGAGGCAGATAACCTTCAGTTGTGGAATACTGCAGAGCCTTCCTACCATCCTCAAGAATAACCTCTGAAGATATTTTTGCTATTTCCACCAAAGGAAACAGCTCAGGAGCAGGCAAACCTCCTGCGAAGGAAATTACCTCGGGCATTTCGGTTATTTTAAGCAATTCTCTAATTTCTGAAGCTCTGATGTTCTCCATTCTTTTTGCAAATAAATTATTTTTCATTAACTCTCAATCCTTTCACTTACAAATTACAACCGCCTCAAAGTCCATAGGGACGGAAAAACATATTTTAAACTATTGGTTTAATTTCGGAAATTCTGGATCTTTTAGACCTGCCGCCACTGGCGATAGATTCATTAATAGCTTCCTTGAGCCTTATTATACCTTGCTCGATTTTTTCTGCATCGGGATAGGTATAGTTGAGCCTTATATAGTTTTCTCCTCTTCCTGCCAGGCAAAAAGAGCTTCCAGGGACATATGCAACACCTTTGTCTGCTGCCTTTCCCAGTAGTATTGAATTGGGTACACCATCCGGCAGCCTGCACCACAGGTAAAAGCCGCCCAAAGGCTTGTTCCACTGCAGCCCTTCCACAGGATCATTCAAAAGAGCTTCAATCATTAAATCCCTTTTAGCCCGATACTCATTGCAAATTTTATTTATATGGGCTTCCAGCTTTCCGCTGCTTAGAAACCTGTCTACCATCCACTGTGATATACTGTTTGCATGCAGATCTGTAAGCTGTTTTATCATTGTAAATTGATTAATTACCGGTATGGGAGCTGTCATCCATCCTATACGTATACCCGGGAAAAAAATCTTTGAAAATGTACTGAAATAAATCACATATCCGTATTTATCAAGCTCTTTCAAAGTCGGAAGCCTGTTACCCTCAAAACGAAGCTGTCCATATGGGTCATCCTCCAAAATAAGTACCTTCTTCCTATAAGCCAGCTCTATGAGGTTTTTTCTTCTTTCCAGGCTCATACTTATTCCCGAAGGGTTCTGATATGTCGGGATTGTGTATATGAATTTAGGCCTGTATCTTTGAAGGATCTGCTCCAGAACTTCAATACACATTCCGTTTTCATCTACCGGAATGCTTATAATTCTGGCACCGGCCGACTGAAATATCTGAAGGGCACTGAAGAAGGAGGGTTCCTCAACAATAACAACATCTCCCGGGTCTATAAACACTCTTGCCGCCAGGTCAATACCCTGCTGTGAACCTGACAATACCAATACCTCTTCGGGGCTGCATTCAATACCCCTTTTACCCATCAGAACCGATATGTTTTCTCTTAAGCTTGTAAAACCTTCTGTAGGTGTATGTTTAAGGGCGTAATGTCCCTTCTGTACAAACAGCTCCTCCTCCATACCTGAAAGTGCATCTATTGGATCTGTCTCTACTCCCGAGATACCGGCAGCAAAGGATATGATGTCATCTCTGTTGGTTATCTCCAATATATCTCTCAAAAGCGGGTCATTGGACCTTTCGGCGTTTTGATTGAAGTACTGCCGCCAAACAGGATACTGGTAAGCATCCTGTGATTCGCATACCTTATTTAAATGTGCCAGAACCACGGTACCTTTTCCTACATGTGAATCCACCAGTCCGTCGGCTTTAAGCTCCTTATATGCATTAAGTACCGTACTTCTGTTAACACCCAGGCTGTCGGCCAGTTTTCTTTCGGGAGGAAGGATACTTCCTGCAGCAAGCTTCCCTTCAAATATCATTGCACGAATCTGGTTCCGAATTTGGATATAAACAGGGACTTCCGATTCCCGGTTCAATAAAATATGCATTTGAATCCTCCCGCTTTTATTAAATAATCACAATGTAATGGACTAATCCAATTACATTATATAATACAGTATTTAGCATTTAAACAGCCAATTGGCATGTTTTTTAACCAACCAATTTAATCTCAGTATAAATAGCCCTCACCCCCGACACCTCTCCCACATCAGGAGAGGGGCCGGGGGTGAGGGTTGTTATCTGTACATAATGAAAACGGGTTCCATATAGGAACCCGTTTTCATATATCATCTCACAAGTTTTATTTTATTACATCCAAATCATTCATATACTTTCTCAGAATTTCCGGAATCACTACAGTGCCGTCCGGCTGCTGGTATGTTTCAAGTATGCATGCTGTAGTTCTTCCTATTGCAACTCCCGAACCGTTCAATGTATGAACAAACTCGGGTTTTTCATTCAAGCCCCTTCTGAATCTTATACCGGCTCTTCTTGCCTGGAAGGACTCAAAGTTACTGCACGAGGATATTTCTACGTATCTATTGTAGCTTGGCATCCACACTTCCAAATCATAAGTTGTTGCAGATGAGAAGCCCAAATCTCCGGTACATAACCTTACTACCCTGTAAGGAAGACCCAGCAGCTGCAGAACTTCTTCAGCATCATTTGTGAGCTTTTCAAGCTCATTATAAGAATCCTCCGGCAGAGTAAACTTTACAAGCTCAACCTTATTGAACTGGTGCTGCCTTATCAAACCCCTTGTATCTCTTCCTGCTGCTCCGGCTTCAGCTCTGAAACATGCTGAATACGCTGCATGCTTTATAGGTAGGTTTTTTACATCAAGTATCTGTTCCCTGTACATATTTGTTACAGGAACTTCGGCAGTCGGTATAAGAAAATATTCGGTATTTGCTACCTTGAAGGCATCCTCTTCAAACTTTGGAAGCTGACCAGTACCCTGCATACTGTTTCTATGAACCATAAACGGAGGAAAAACTTCGGTATATCCATGCTTGGTGGTGTGGAGATCAAGCATGAAGTTAACAAGTGCTCTTTCCAAACGCGCTCCCAGACCTTTATAAAATGTGAACCTTGTTCCCGTAACCTTTGCTGCTGTTGTCGGGTCAATAATGTCAAGATCCTCTCCTATATCCCAATGAGGTTTTGGTTCGAAGTCAAATTTCCTTGGTTCTCCCCACTTTCTTATTTCCAGGTTGTCTGCATCACTCATACCTACAGGAACTGCAGCATTCGGAATATTAGGTATTGTCAGTAATTCGCTTTCTATTTCATTATCAATATCCTTAACCTGACTGTCTATTTCTTTAATTTTATCTGATAATTCTTTCATTTCATTCATCAGGGCTGAAACATCCTTGCCCTCTTTTTTATATTGGGGAATCAATTTTGAATCTGCGTTCTGCTTCCCTTTCATTTGTTCTACAACCACAAGAAGCTCACGTCTTTTTTCATCAAGCTTGAGAAAACCTTCTACATCAAATTTTGAATTTCTTTTTTCTATAGCTTCCTTTAATATTTCCGGGTTATTTCTTATAGCCCTTATATCAAGCATTATTTAAGCACCTCAAATCGATTTATTAATTAAAATTTCTATTCATCTTTTCTATTAAATTATTATTCATTGAATAATCATTTTTCAGTATACATTACTTCCTTATAGCTCTTCTTTGCAATTTCAATTGCCTGTATTTCTTCTGCAGACAATACATACCTTGATTTTCCCCCGATAACAGGTTTTGAATATGAAGATGAGCTGTCACGGGAGTATATACCGCTTATTACAAATCCATCGTCATTATTGTCCATCAGCGCAATTGAGTAACTCAAATCACTTCCCACATTTTCGAAAGCATTGTATCTAACTATACCTTTTTTCTGCATGCACTGTATCATATTTCTGTTCAATGTAACAATCTGATTTTCAATTTCCCTGTTTTTCTCTTTTACTTCATTAACAGAATAAATGCAATGTTCAAGAAGCTCTTCCATATTTCTATCGCTTAAGCCATTCATAAACTTATTATATTTTTGCCTTAACTTCTTAAGTTTAATTCTATTAGATATATTCATTAAAAATAATATAATTATAATTAAAAAGTTTGCACCAAGAATAATTGCTAAACCGGTTGAAATTGATAAGTTATCTAAAATGTCACCCATGTCATAGCTCCTTTAACACTATATTATTACCCAAATCGGCTCTATTCTTGCGTTTGTCCGGAATGTTTCACGTGAAACAATCTTAAAATAGAGTTAATTTTTTATTTTTCCTACCAGTTCGAGTATTCTTTCCAATTCATCATTTGAGTAATACTCTATCATTATCTTACCCCTTTTATTATTAGAAAGGAGTTTTACTTTTGTTCCAAATATATTCTTAAGCTTTTCTTCTATATCTGCATATTCTTCCTTGAGTAAATCAGCCTTTTTGGGTTTGCTTTTTGTAAGCAGTTTCTTTATCAACTTTTCGGTATCTCTTACATTCAAGCTTTTGCTTATTATTTCTTCAACTGCTTTTTCCTGAAGCTTTTTATCCTCTATTGCTAAAAGTGCACGGGCATGTCCGCTGCTTAATTCTTCGTTTATTAAAAAATTCTTTATGGTTTCACTTAAATTTAATAGCCTTAATGAATTTGCAATTGCCGGTCTGCTTTTTCCTACTGTGTTTGATAATTCTTCCTGAGTCATATTGAATTCTTTTAAAAGCTTTTCATATGCTTCAGCTTCTTCTATCGGGTTCAGGTCTTCTCTTTGTATGTTCTCGATAAGTGCCAATTCCATAAGCTGTTTATTTGTTACATCACGTACAACAACAGGAACTGTAGCGAGTCCTGCCATTCTTGCCGCTCTCCAACGTCTTTCTCCGGCAATAATCCTATATGTATCATCTTCTCTTTTTACAATGATTGGCTGGACCACACCATGCTGTTTTATTGATTCTGACAATTGGGCAAGCTTCTCATTATTAAAGTTTTTTCTTGGCTGATTAACGTTTGGTTCTATTTCATTGATTTTGATTTCCTTCACGAAGGACTCTTCGCTGCTCATATCTGCTGAGGTTATTAATGCACCTAGTCCTTTTCCAAGTCCTTTTTTAATCATACTCTGTTTTCCTCCTCAGTAAGATCAATCACTTCCTCGGCTAATTCAATATAGCACTCTGCACCTTTTGACTTTGGATCGTATAAAATTATTGGCAGACCAAAGCTGGGTGCTTCACTTAATCTTACATTCCTTGGAATAACAGTTCTGTATACCTTGTTTCTAAAGTATTTTTTAACTTCCTCGACAACTTGTATTGATAAATTAGTACGTGCATCAAACATGGTAAGAACTACTCCCTCTACATCAAGAGCAGGATTTAAATGGCGCTGTACCAGCTTAACCGTATTCATCAGCTGGCTTAAGCCTTCCAGTGCGTAGTATTCGCATTGTATTGGAACAAGTATAGTATTCGCAGCTGTTAGGGAATTAATTGTCAATAAACCCAGTGAGGGAGGGCAGTCAATCAAAATAAAATCGAATTTACTTTTGATATCCTCCAAAGCCATTTTCATTCTGGTTTCTCTTGAGATTACAGATACTAGCTCGACTTCAGCTCCTGCAAGCTGTATGTTGGAAGGAGAAAGCATAAGATTATCAACTTGCGTTTTAATCAATGTTTCTTCTATTGCTACGTCATTTATTAGTACATCATAAATTGACTTGCTTATTGTTTGCTTATCTATACCCAGTCCGCTTGTAGAATTCCCCTGGGGATCGACATCAATCAAAAGAACCTTTTTCCCTTTATATGCAAGACAAGAACTTAAATTAACGGCAGTAGTTGTCTTTCCTACGCCACCCTTTTGATTCGCAATTGCAATAATTTTTGACAAAAATCTCACTCCTGGATTGTTCATTTTACGAACTTTAGAATTTTCCATTTTCGATAATACTTTCGTTGCTCAATAGATTATATCATAAAGTGTCCTTTTAAGTCATACTTTTTTTATACTACTCTTATATTTTAAATTAAATTTTATAGTAAAGCTGTACTATATAAGGCTTGTACCAATTTGTTTCACGTGAAACATTAAAAAACTTTTTTTGAATAGATTAAACCAAATTGTCATATGTATTTATAAACGTGTACTATAGCTTATCATAGAAATTGTTATGATTAGGAGACTTTTATGTGGAAGACAATACTATCAACATTCTTCTTGGTTTTTCTTGCTGAGCTGGGTGATAAAACTCAACTTTCGACGATGGTTCTTGCTTCAAAATCAAATTCTATCTGGTATGTATTCATAGGGTCTGCCTGTGCTCTTGTATTTTCTTCTTTAATTGGTGTTCTTGCCGGTTCGTTTATTAATAAGGTTATACCAGCTTCATATATTCAGATTTGTTCAGGTATTTCGTTTTTAATTATAGGTGCCTTGTTACTTCTGGGGAAATTATAGTTTTAAATTATTTTGCTAAAAATAAAAAAGGCTTTGCAATTAAGGTTAACCATGGATCATACCTTACATGATTCAGTAAGGCTTCCCATATATTACACCTTTCTTACAATGCCTCTTTTCATTTTCTGTTATATATCAAGATTTGTTACATGTTTTGCATGTGTCTGAATAAATTCTTTTCTTGGGTCTACCTTATCACCCATTAGAATTGTAAATATTTCGTCTGCCGCTATTGCATCTTCGAGTTCTACTTTCAGTATGGCTCTTGTATCCGGATTCATTGTTGTTTCCCAGAGCTGTTCGGAATTCATTTCTCCTAAGCCTTTATATCTCTGTATTGTGCATTCTTCTTTCTTCCATTGCTTTTCCTTAAATATTTTATCCATTTCTCTGTCATTATAGGCATACAATTCTTCCTTGCCTTTTGCAACTTTAAATAGTGGGGGTTGAGCAATATATATATGTCCTTCTTCAACTAGTGGTTTCATGTATCTGAAGAAAAATGTAAGAAGGAGTGTTCTTATATGTGAACCGTCTACGTCTGCATCAGCCATAATAATTACCTTATCATATCTCAACCTGCCGATATCAAAGTCATCTCCGATACTGGCACCCAGCGCGGTTATTACAGGAAGAAGCTTTTCATTATCATATACTTTATCAAGTCTTGCTTTTTCAACATTAAGCATCTTTCCCCATAATGGAAGTATGGCTTGAAATTTTCTGTCTCTTCCCTGCTTTGCCGAACCACCTGCCGAATCTCCCTCAACTATGAATATCTCACAGACACTTGGATCTCTTTCTGAGCAGTCTGCAAGTTTACCGGGAAGTGATGATGATTCGAAAGCACCTTTTCTTCTTGTAAGTTCTCTAGCTTTTCTTGCTGCTTCTCTTGCCCTTGATGCTGTCAGACATTTATCGAGTATTGCTTTTCCGACCGAAGGATTTTCTTCCAGATAATTTGCAAGCTTCTCGTTAACCGTATTTTCAACTAGACTTCTTATTTCGCTGTTTCCAAGCTTGGTTTTTGTCTGTCCTTCAAACTGCGGCTCTCCAAGCTTTACACTTACAACTGCGTTAAGACCTTCCCTAACATCTTCACCCATCAGGTTTTTATCATTTTCTTTTATAAAATTATATTTTCTTGCATAGTCATTAAAAACTTTTGTAATTGCTGTTTTATAACCTGTTAAATGTGTTCCACCTTCAGTAGTCCTTATGTTGTTGGCAAAACTTATAATGTTTTCTACATATGAGTCGTTGTATTGCATTGCTATTTCAACATAGGAACCTTCCTTTGATCCTTCAATATAGATTGGTTTTCCCTGAAGAACTTCCTTGTTTTTATTCATATACTCGACGAAGGATATTATTCCTCCTTCATAATGAAGGTTCTTTTCAACTCTTTCTTCTCCTCTGTCATCAATAAGCCTGATAATAACACCTTTATTCAGAAAAGCCATCTCTCTGAGTCTTAATAAAAGTGTATCAAAATCGTATTCCAAAATTTCAAAAATCTCAGGATCGGCTTTAAAGGTGGTTTTTGTACCTGACATTTCGGTATCTCCCAAAACTTCAAGTTTCGTTACCGTCTTGCCTCTTTCATATCTCTGCTTATATATCTTACCTTCCCTTGATACTTCAACTTCAAGATATTCCGACAGTGCGTTTACAACTGACGCACCAACTCCGTGGAGTCCGCCAGAGACTTTATAAGCTCCGCCTCCGAATTTTCCGCCGGCATGAAGTATTGTATGTACAACCTCTACCGTAGGAATGCCCATTTTAGGATGTATACCTACAGGTATACCGCTTCCGTTGTCTATTACAGTAACAGAATTATCCTTATTCAATATTATACTAATTTTATCGCATCTTCCTGCCAAAGCCTCATCGATACTGTTATCAACTATTTCATAAACAAGATGATGAAGTCCTCTTGCAGATGTAGTTCCAATATACATTCCAGGCCTTTTTCTAACAGCCTCCAGACCCTCTAATACCTGTATCTGACTCTCGTCATAAGATGAATTAACATTTGTTTCTTCGGACATATTTCTCCTCCTGCATTCTATTACTGCCGTATATTTAAATACCAGATATAATTAATTTTTACAAATTAGATATGTCATTTACAAATCCTGACCGTTTTTGTAATGTTACCGACGATATTGGTGAAAGAAAAATCTTGCTCTTTTTTTCATTTTCAGTTATTACAAAAGATTTTGGAAGATCATTTGAAATACTCTCTATAAAACCTTCCTCTTCAGCTATCCTTAAAAATTCCTTTGTATCCTTTGATATGGTTGTTGTATCTATATCCAGAATAGCAATTATATTTTTTACGGGTATTACCACGTCTCCACCAATATGCAGAAACATAAATTCCTCCTTGTATACTTTGGTTACTTTAGAAAAACTAGTAATTAATATATATTCTATCTTAATTAAATATTTAGTGCAAATTATTAAAAATATTTATACAGCTAAGTAAATATATCAATATTGTTTTTCATTTTACTCCTTTATTACGACTCCTTTTGTTACCTTGAAAAAATCAGCTCTTTCACTTGCCTTGGCGGAAAAGAAGCTCTTTTCTGTACAGGTTATGAATACCTGAATACCTGTAATATTCTCAAACAAATACTCCTGACGTTTTGAATCAAGTTCCGACAAAACGTCATCTAGAAGTAATACAGGCCATTCCCCTGTTTCTTCCTTCATAATATCTATTTCAGCCATTTTTACTGATAATACCGCAGTTCTTTGCTGTCCTTGGGATCCGTACATTTTTAAACTCTTTTGATCAAGAAAAATCTCATAATCATCACGTTGTGGGCCTATTAACGTTGTACACTTAAAGATTTCCTTTTCCTTGTTTCTTTCAAGACTCTTTCTATAATCGTTTTCTATTTCTTTAATATCATCAAATCTATTTACCGGAAAAGATGGATTATATCTTATATTTAGTGTTTCCAGACCGCCTGTCAATTTTTCATGCTCTGTTTTTGCAAATTTACTCAGTTTATCCATAAATTCTTTTCTTGTTTTCATTATCCTTGAGCCTGTTTTTATAATATTCTCATTCCATACATCCAGCGTATCTAAAAGTTTTCTATTATTCTGTATGTCCTTAAGGAGGCTGTTGCGCTGATCAAGAATTTTCATATACTGCTGCAGGTCATAAAAATATGATGGCTTTAATTGACTTATTGTAATATCTATAAATCTTCTTCTTTCGGACGGTCCTTCCTTTATTATCAACAAATCCTCGGGAGAGAATAACACAGTATTCAGATTTCCCATAAGATCACCTATTTTTTTCAAAGGTATCTCATTAATGCGTAATTTCTTTTTTCCCTCGTTTTCATATTGAACTTCGATTTCGGAATTTAATATCTTCTTTTCTACATCTATTTTTATATAATATGACTTTGATTCATGGTTTACCAGTTCAACATCCCTTGAGGTTCTGTGAGACCTGCCTGAAGAACAAATATATATAGCTTCCAGTATGTTTGTTTTTCCCTGGGCGTTATCTCCATATATAACATTGAATCTTTTATCTATATTCAGATTGAGTTCTTTATAATTTCTATAATTTTTAAGCCTGATATTTTTTATGAACAAGCATATACCCCCGGATTACTCTATTTCAAAAACCTTTCCCTCAGCTTCTATCCTATCTCCCTTTCTCAGCTTCTTTCCCCTTTGAAGCTCGACCTCTCCATTAACTTGTACATTTCCTTCTGCTATTATAATCTTTGCATCCGAACCGCTTCCACATATGCCCATCCATTTTAAAAACTGATCCAATTTAATATATTCAGTGCTTATTTTTGCTTTTTCCATAAATAACACCTCATTAACTTTCCTTCTGATTTATAGAAAGGATTTCCTTTATATTATTACATTTTTTATGTAATTTTAAAAGGGACAGCATTTGCTGTCCCTTTAATTTATATTTTGCAATTATTCATTTCTTGTCCTTACAGGCAGAACCATATATGCAAATCTGTCCTTATCTACAGGTCTTATGGTACACGGACCCACATTTGAAGTCAGGAAAATATTTATCTGCTCTTCTTCAATTACCTTTAATGCATCTATAAAATATCTTGGGTTAAAGCCTATATCCATTTTTCCGCCATCCATATCAATCTTCAATTCTTCTCTTACGGCTCCAATATCCGTGTTTGATGTAATAACCATTTTGTCATTGGCTATGTTGAATTTAACAGGATATCTTTTTTCATCAACCGTAACAAGAGATGCTCTTTCGATACCGGCCAAAAGTTCCTTTGTATTGACTTTGATTTTTATTTCATAATCCTGAGGAATAATTCCATTGTAGTTTAAGTATTCTCCTTCAAGAAGCCGTGATACAACCTTACAGTTATTCATGTCAAAAAGTATTTGATTGTTTGTACTGTAAATAGATACTTCATCTTTGACAGGCTGCAATATTTTCAGTATTTCATTCAAGGTCTTGCCTGGAATTACTACTTTTAAATTTTCAGCTTCATTATCAACTTCATAATTTCTAAGGGCCATTCTAAAACCATCTATTGATACAAATGTCAGTTTTTTGTCCTTGCATTCCATCAATGATCCGGTAAGTATAGGCCTGTTCTCATCCATGCTGACGGCAAAAAGAGTCTGCTTAATCATATTTCTCAAAATTTCCTGGTTTACAACAAATGCATTCTCCTTCTTAATTTCAGGAAGTGCAGGAAACCCTGATGAAGGTATGCCTTTTATTTCAAAATGAGAATTTTCACATTCGATTATTACCATATTACTTCCTGTAACTTCAATAAATACTTCTGCATCAGGTAAGCGCCTTACTATATCACCAAAAATTTTTGAGTTTATAACTATTGAACCGTTTTCTTGAATATCTGCAGGAACCTTACACTCAATTCCAAGCTCCAGATCGTTGCCTGTCAGTTTCAGTTCCTGGTTTGCTTCTATGAGAATACCCTCCAGTATTGGAAGTGTTGATTTGGATGATACTGCTTTCTGGACCATGTTAATACCTTCTGTAAGATTCTCTTTTGAGCATGACACCTTCATATTTTAATTCCTCCCGATTTACTGCTTTGTTTATCTTTAACTTGTGTTTGATTTGGCTTTTAATTTAAATTATATAAGAATTTTTTAGTAACAATAATAGTAAGTGTTGTTGATAATGTGTAAAAGGCACAGCATGTATTGAAAATAAGGCTTGTACAGCTGTTAAAAAAATGTGGGTAACTTGTTTTACTTAATAACGTCAAATTCACATATTAATTATATCAAAGTTGTCCACAAAAACTTTTCCCCATATAAACATTTTTTTGTTAATAACTATAGAACATTTTCAACTCCCCTGCCCCTCATTCTTGAGGGGTATTCTTAGAAAGCTTGGCAATGCTGGCACATTGCCAAGCTTTAAAGAGTATCTTTATCAATTAGACTTATAAAACTTCTATAATAACTATCTATATTCAACTTCTATTTTTAATATCTAACTCTTAATTTTGAAATTAAACTTTACAACTTCCAACTGTGTACGTAGAACTCCCAACACCTAACACCTAACTCTTAACTTACTTTCCCGTAAGTATGTTTTTCAGCTCATCGATGGTTCTTCTTGTTTCGGGACTGTTTTCCATGTCTTCGGATATTTTTTCTATTGCATGCATAACAGTTGTATGATCCCTTCCTCCAAAATCCTCACCTATTTTAGGGAGAGACATATCGGTAAGATCACGGCATAAATACATTGCCATTTGCCTGGGAAATGAAATGTCCCTGTTACGTTTTTTAGATTTGAATTCATCCGGTTTAATATCAAAATATCTCGAAACTGCATCCAATATTGAATTAAAATTAATTACGCGGTTTTTATTTGCAGATAGTATATCCTTTAATGCTTCATTTGCAAGATCAACGGTTATTTCAGCTTCAGTCAGAGTTGTATATGCAATAACCCTGTTTAACGCTCCCTCAAGTTCACGTATATTCGAAGCTATCTTATCGGCTATAAATACTAGAACATCGTTAGGGATGTCCAAATTTTCAAGCTGGGCTTTTTTCTTTAATATTGCTATCCTGGTTTCAAGATCAGGAGTTTGTATATCTCCTATAAGACCCCATTCAAACCTTGAACGCAGTCGGTCTTCAAGAGTAGTTATATCCTTGGGCGGCTTATCGCTTGATATGATGATCTGTTTGTTTGCTTCATATAAAGCGTTGAAGGTGTGGAAAAATTCCTCCTGGGTTCTTTCCTTTCCGGCTATAAATTGTATATCATCTACAAGAAGAACATCAATTGTCCTGTATCTTGATCTGAATTCTTCGTTTTTGTCATCTTTAATTGCGTTGATAAGCTCGTTTGTAAACTTCTCGGAAGATACATACATAACTTTTGACGATGGATTCTGGCTTATTATATAATGACCTATGGCGTGCATAAGGTGTGTTTTTCCAAGACCAACACCTCCGTACAAAAATAAAGGATTATATGCTTTTGCCGGAGATTCCGCAACTGCGAGTGAAGCTGCATGTGCAAACCGGTTGCTGTTTCCAACAACAAATGTATCGAATGTATATTTAGGATTTAAAAGAGAAGATAATTGATCATTGTTTGTATTGTTTTCAGATTGAGACGACTCTTTTTTATCATTGCCATGCTGTCCCGGTACCGAGAAATTAATGGCGTACTCCTTTGCAGTTATTTGTTTTACAGCATTCTTTATAAGTGTTGAATACCTTGATTCCAGAATGCCTTTATTAAAATCTGCCGGTACGCCTAAATTAATTGAATTAATGTTGATTGAAAGTGGTTCTATTGTTTTAATCCATGTATTATAGCTTATTTCAGTAAGTTCGTTTTTTAGTAAATCCAATACTTTTTGCCATAAGTCCGGTAGTTGTACGTTCATACTGCTTCCTCCAAAAACACAAGCATTTAAAGACATGTGTTGATATAATTTTAATTGGGTTTCAGGTTTAGCTATCTTTAGTACTTGTGTATATAAAACACATCTTTCGTAAATAATATCAGCGAAGTACACATCTTTATGGAATTGAGACGTCAAAAGACAGGTTTTATTTATGTAGTGTAATAAATCCTGAATTATATTTTATCTTTAAGTTCAATTCTCTAAAAAATAAAGATGTATTACTAAAAGAAAAAAATTTTTTTGTATTATGTCTGGCTGAAAACGTTTATTTTAAACACATTATAAACAAGTTATCAACAGGCATATTTAAATATATCAGACTTTATAGCAATATTCAATATGATAATATTAAAGATATCCACAAAAAAATATCTGCATTTTGTACTTATCCACAATACAAGTTTCTTGACATGACTTAATTCTATAATATATAATTGGTTTGGTGTCTAAAAAAGAGGATTTTGTTTATAATTAAATACGTTTAGACAGTTTATTAATTAAATATAAAAAAAGCATGGAACGGGGGTGTTCACGGTGTTAAGAACATATCAGCCTAAGAAAAGGCAAAGATCAAAAGTACATGGTTTTAGAAAGAGAATGAGTACGGCTAATGGCAGAAAAGTTTTAAGAAATCGCAGATTAAAAGGAAGAAAGGTGCTTTCAGCATAAGACCGCACGAATGTGGTCTTTTTATTTAACCTGGATTTTAAATGCACACAGCTTTAAGATATGAGTCTTGTATTTGTTATATAGATTGAATATTCTCAATTTAAATATACAAGACTCATATTAACAGGTATTTAATATGAAAGCTATTTAAATTTACTTTGGATAAAACTTACCTGAACTTTTAACAGTTTTTGTCCTAATATTTGGATAAAATAAATCAATGAGTTATTACTTTAATGTTTACCACTGGAGGAAGATCTTCCTGTAATGAAAAGAACCGTACCTATTAAAAAAAACTATGAGTTTATGAGAGTCTATAAAAAAGGGATATTTTATGTTGGCAGGAACATAGTTTTATATGTATTGAACAACAATACCGATGTAAATAGGTTAGGTATAACGGTAAGCAAGAAGTTCGGCAAAAGTGTTAAGAGAAACAGGATAAAAAGGCTAATAAGAGAAAATTATAGATATTATGAAGAGTATGTTAAAAACAGCTGTGATATGGTTATAGTTGCAAGAAGCAGTGAAGTTATGCCATGCTCGGTTGAAATCCGGAAAGAAATGAAATTTTTGCTGAAAAAGCTGGGTATATTTGATCAGGAGAAATGGGATTGTTTAAAGGGATATTGATATTTTTTATTAAACAGTACCAAAAACGGATATCGCCTCTTAAAAGGAGGCCAAGCTGCAGATTTTATCCGACTTGTTCCCAATATGCGATTGAAGCCGTACAAAAATACGGTTGTATAAAAGGCGGACTGATGTCGATTAAAAGAGTATCCAAGTGTAATCCTTTGCATCCTGGAGGGTATGATCCTGTAAAATAAGAAAGGAAAACATAGATGTTTGATTTTATTGCAATGCCATTGGGGCAAATATTGAATTTCATATATAATACCATATCATTCCATAATTATGGATTAGCCATAATATTTTTCACTTTGCTTATCAGGCTGATACTTTTACCTCTCACAATAAAACAATACCACTCAATAGCTAAAACTCAGAAACTTCAGCCTCAAATCAAGGAAATCCAACAAAGATATAAAAATGACAAAGAAAAATTGAATATGGAAATGATGAAGCTGTACAAAGAGAATAATGCCAACCCAGCCGGCGGATGTCTGCCGATGCTCATTCAGATGCCTATATTGATAGCCTTGTACTGGGTTATTTCTTCACCTTTGAAATACATGCTGTCAATAAGTAAGGACATAATTACTAAGCTATCACCTTTAGCAGCGGGTGCAAAAATTGTTGTAAGGTCTGCAAGCCCCGATATAGGGATAATAATGTTCTTTAAATCCTTTGGGAACAATGTTCCGGCTAAGGTTTCAAGTATTGTAACTCCTCATCAGATTTCAAGTATTCAGCATTTAAACCTTGATTTTTTAGGAATTAACCTCGGAATGAATCCTTCATGGGATCCAAAGCTGTTGTTTGGGGCTTCCACCTGGCACACATACCTTCCATTGATGGTTATCCCGATATTGGTTGCAGGCACTACGTTCCTGCAGTCAAAAATTATGGCAAACCTTACAAAAGCAAACGGTACCGGCGGCGCATCAATGCAGATGCAGAACAGTATGATGGTTATTATGCCTATTATGCTGCTATTGTTCTCATTCAGTGTACCTGCAGGTTTGGGATTGTATTGGACAATAGGTAACATAGTTCAGATTTTCACACAGATATATATAAATAATACTATTATGAAGAAAAAGGAGGTTCAGAGTAATTAAATGGGAAATAGTATTGAGAAGACTGGAAAAACCGTACAGGAAGCTGTTCAGGCTGCACTTTTGGAATTGGGCACAGATGAGAACAGTGTAGATATAGAAATACTCGATGAGGGCAATAAGGGTATATTCGGAATTATCAAGAACAAGATGGCAAAAGTAAGAGTTACTATGAAGGAATCAATGTCCGACAAGGCAAGAATGTTTCTTGAAGACGTATTTGATAAAATGAACCTCAAAGCCGAAGTCATGGTTGAAGAAGATGAAGAATCCATTCTCTTGAGAATATATGGCGAGGATATTGGAATTATCATAGGCAGGAGAGGCGAAACTCTTGACTCCCTTCAGTATTTGACCAGCCTTGTAGTTAACAAGGAAAAGGGAAGCTATAAACGTGTCGTAATAGATGTGGAAAATTACAGGCAGAAAAGGGAAGAAACCCTTGTAAAGTTGGCAAACAGACTTGCGGACAGGGTAATAAAATATAAGAAGAATATTGTTTTGGAGCCTATGAATCCTTATGAAAGAAGGATAATTCATTCCTCACTTCAGGACAACGATTATGTTGAAACCTACAGTATAGGCGATGAACCAAACAGAAAAGTCGTTATTACATTAAAATAACATTATTAATGAAAATCTTTAGTCAAAGTGGGCAATTATAAATTAACTGATATTATCGGGGATTTATAATTGTCCTTTTTATGTACCATTTAATTAACCTTAACTTATAATAAAAAAATTTTGTGAATGATGATAAAATATGCTAGAATTTACCCGAATGAAGCAGCTTAGTAATGCGAGTGGCGGAAAACTTTGCCGGTCGATCCTTAACGCATAATCTCGGAGGCAGATATGTACAGCAGTGATACCATAGCGGCTATTTCCACACCTCAGGGTACAGGTGGAATAGGAATAATAAGAATAAGCGGAAGCGGAGCATTTGAAATAGCCGAACAGCTTTTTAAAGGTAGAAAACCCTTTAAAGAATATAAACCAAATTCAATTAATCATGGTTGTCTGATTAATCCTGCAAACAGTGAAATAATAGACGATGTACTTGTGTCCAAAATGAAGGCTCCCAACACATTTACACGTGAGGATATTGTTGAAATAAACTGTCATGGAGGAATGACTGTTCTAAAGAAGGTGCTCGAACTGGTTGTAAAAAGCGGGGCAAGACCTGCCGAGGCTGGAGAATTTACTAAAAGAGCGTTTCTTAATGGTAGAATAGATTTGTCCCAGGCAGAGGCTGTTATAGATTTGATCAACTCAAAAACTGAGGAAGGATCCAAGGCGGCAGTTTCACAGCTTGAGGGTAAATTGTCCAAAAGATTGAAATCAGTAAGGGACAAGCTTTTGGATCTTATATCGCATATTGAGGTTACGGTTGATTATCCCGAGCACGATATTGAGGAAATCACGGGCCAGGAGGTATACGCGGCTATAAAGGAAATCAGGAACGATCTTGAGAGGCTGACTGAAGGATATGATAAAGGAAGGATACTGCGAGAAGGTTTGAACGCTGTTATAATAGGCAAGCCTAATGTGGGTAAATCCTCACTGCTCAACGAGCTTTCAGGTGTAAACAAGGCAATTGTGACCGATATACCGGGAACAACACGGGATATTATCGAAGAGTTTATAAATATTGGAGGAATACCTGTAAGGATAATTGACACTGCAGGTATCAGGGAAACTTCGGATTTAGTCGAGAAAATCGGGGTACAGCGTGCTGAAATTGAAATAGATAACGCCGACATTGTTTTGATGATGATAGATGCAAGTGAAGTAATCACAGCCGCAGACCGGGAAATCCTCAAAAAGGTAGATGCCAAAAAAGCAATAATAATATTGAATAAAACAGATATTTCCGATATTGAACGTATTAACCAGATTAAAACTTCACTCCAGGGGAAAATCATTATTGAAATGTCCATAAAAGAAGGGACAGGCCTTGACCGGCTTGAAACAGAAATAAAGAACCTGTTTGTCAAAGGAGATATCAAGGCGAACCAGGAAATCCTTTTAACCAATGTAAGGCACAAGGTATTGATAGACAGTGCGGTCGTAAGTATAAGCGAAGCTGTAAACGCTTACCAATCAGGCTTGCCGCTGGACTGTATAACTATAGATATAAGAAATTCAGCAGACTATCTGGGACAGATAACAGGAGAATCAGTAAGCGAAGATGTAATGCACAGGATATTCAGCAGGTTTTGTATAGGCAAGTAAGCTTTGCTTACTTGCTGGTGGAATAGGTAATAGGTAGAATAGGCAATAGGATTTTTTATAGAAAAAAGAGTATAAAATCCCATTCCACCCATTCCACCTATTCTACCCATTACCTGATATACGGAAGGAGACTTAATTTTGGATTATTTTGCAGGTGAATATGATGTTGCGGTAGTTGGGGCAGGGCATGCAGGCTGTGAAACGGCTCTTGCTTCAGCCAGGCTGGGGTGTAAAACCATTGTGTTTGCAATTAATCTGGACAGCATAGCAAATATGCCTTGCAATCCCAGTGTCGGAGGAACGGCGAAAGGTCAGCTGGTAAGGGAAATTGACGCTCTTGGCGGAGAAATGGGTAAAAATACTGATAAAACCTTCATCCAGTCCAAAATACTGAATTCGGCAAAGGGACCTGCAGTTTTCTCGTTGAGGGCACAGGTAGACCGGAGAAGATATCAGATTGAAATGAAACATACCATGGAACGTCAGCAGAACCTTGATATAAGACAGGCAGAAATAGTTGAGGTTTTAACCGAGGATAAAGCTGACGAAAAGAGAATCACAGGAGTTAAAACCCATACCGGCGCAATATATAAATGTAAGGCTGTAGTACTTACAACAGGTACATATCTGAAGGGAAAAATTATTATAGGAGATGTAAGCTACAGCGGAGGTCCTGACGGACTTTTTCCCGCAAACAAGCTGTCAGACAGCCTTCTGGAAAAGGGAATAGAACTGTTTCGCTTCAAAACAGGTACCCCGGCAAGACTTAACAAGCGAAGTATAGATTTTTCCAAGGTTGAGGAACAGCCTGGTGATGAAAGAATCATACCGTTCTCTTTTGAAACTGAGGAAATAGAAAAGGAACAGGTTTCATGCTGGTTAACCCATACTACTTCCGAAACACATAAGGTTATCCGTGACAATTTACACCGTTCGCCTCTGTATTCCGGAAACATAAAAGGTGTAGGACCAAGGTATTGTCCTTCTATCGAAGATAAAATAGTACGCTTTGCCGATAAGGAAAGCCATCAGATATTTATAGAGCCTATGGGTCTTGAAACTGAGGAAATGTACCTGCAGGGCATGTCCAGCAGCCTTCCCGAGGATGTGCAGATTGAAATGATGAAAACCCTGCCTGGGTTGGAGAATGTGGCTGTCATGCGAAGTGCATATGCTATAGAATATGACTGCATAAACCCCACCCAGCTCAAGCTCTCACTTGAATTCAGGAAAGTGGAAGGACTTTTTTCAGGGGGACAGATAAACGGAAGTTCAGGTTATGAAGAAGCGGCGGCGCAGGGATTAATGGCAGGTATCAATGCGGCTTTGAAAGTACTTGGAAAAGAACCGTTGGTGTTGGACAGGTCTCAGGCTTACATAGGTGTACTTATAGACGACCTTGTCACCAAAGGCACCAGGGAGCCGTATAGAATGATGACTTCAAGAGCTGAATACAGACTTCTTTTAAGGCAGGACAATGCCGATCTCAGGCTGACACCCATAGGCTATGAAACAGGCTTGATCAGTGAAGAAAGGTATAATAATTTCAATATAAAAAGAAATCAAATTGAAGAAGAGATAAAGCGGCTTGAAATGACAGTTGCCGCACCTACAGAGCAGGTTAACGAATTTCTTGCAAAAAGGGATAGTTCTGAAATCAGGACAGGAATAAAGTTTATTGAGCTTTTAAGAAGACCGGAAATATCTTATGAGGGGCTTGGAGAAATTGATAAGGACAGGCCCGAATTAAGTTATGCCGTAAGGGAACAGGTTTCCATAGCAGTCAAGTACGAAGGCTATATAAAAAGGCAGATGCAGCAGGTAGAACAGTTTAAAAAACTCGAGAACAGAAAGCTGCCGGTTGATGTGGATTACAGCCAGGTCCACGGACTCAGCAACGAAGCACGTCAAAAGCTTAACCAATTAAAGCCCGAGTCGGTGGGACAGGCATCCAGGATATCTGGGGTATCGCCTGCTGATATTTCAGTACTTCTTATATTCCTTGAACAGAACAGAAGAAAGAAATAGGAGGCACTATGCCAAACGAATTTGAATTCAAGCAGACTCTTGCAGAAGGAGCCAGGACATACGGTTTAGATCTTGATGACAGCAGAATAGATCAGCTTAAAAAGTATATGGAGCTTCTCAAGGACTGGAATACAAGAATGAACCTGACTGCAATTGAGGAAGATAGCGATATCGTTATAAAACATTTTATAGATTCATTTACTATACTTCCGTATCTTGAAAACAAAGGCATAAAAATGATAGATGTTGGTACCGGAGCCGGCTTTCCCGGCATCCCGGTTAAGATTGCCTACGAAAAAATAGAGGTAACCCTGCTGGATTCCCTTGAAAAGCGGATTAAATTTATGAACGAAGTAGTTAGTACTCTTGGTCTTAAAGGAATTAAAACAGTCCATGGCAGAGCAGAGGATTTCGGTGTCAATTCAGAATACAGGGAGAAATTCGATATTGCTGTGGCAAGAGCTGTTGCAAACCTGCCTGTTTTACTGGAATACTGTCTTCCTTTTGTTAAGACCGGAGGACGGTTCATAGCTATGAAGGGCAACAACATTGAAGAGACAGAAGCATCTGAAAAGGCTTTAAATGTGCTTGGAGGGGAAATTGAGGAAATAGGGGAGACTATACTGCCATTCGGAGATATGAAAAGGAATATAATTATCATAAGAAAATTACGACAAACCCCGACAAAATATCCAAGAAAAGCAGGGAAACCGTCAAAAGAACCGTTGATATAATGCTTGAAATGTAGTAATATCAGGTATTTCCCCGAAAGATTCTTGATTTGAAATAGAGGATTGAAAAAGATTCCGGCGAATATAATTTACCTGTAATAATGCGGATAGGTATCTTACTATTATATTACTTTACCTTCCGACTTATGAATAATTTTTTGCTGTCAAAGGATGGTGCCGGATGTTAGAGAACAAATTGCAGTTTCAGAAGACGGATAAGAAAGAAGAATTAAAAAACATTTCTTACATTAGCATTGATCATATCAGACCTAACCCGTATCAACCCAGAAAGCAATTCAATAAGGCTTCTCTGGAGGAATTGTGTGAATCTATCAAGCAGTATGGTGTTCTGCAGCCTATAAATGTCAGGAAAATATCCAACAATACCTATGAACTTGTAGCAGGTGAAAGAAGGCTCAGGTCAGCAGAAATGGCCGGCTTAAAAGAAATACCCGCCATAATAATCAATGTCAATGATAACGATTCGGCAGTAATGGCGTTAATAGAGAATTTACAAAGGGAAGATTTAAGTTTTATGGAGGAGGCCGAAGGCTATAACAACCTTCTGATAGAGCATGGGCTGACCCAGGAGGAGCTGGCGCAAAAAATAGGTAAAAGCCAGTCAACAATAGCAAATAAAATAAGGCTGTTGAAACTGGCACCACTTGTTAAGAAAATCATAGCAGACAACAACCTTACAGAGAGGCATGCAAGGGCATTGCTAAAGCTGCATGATGAGCAGCTCCAGCTAAAAGTTCTTAAACGAGTATGTGAAAGAGGCTTTAATGTTAAAAAGACCGAAGAACTGGTAGAAAGAGCAATAGAAAAATACACCAGGGAAGCAAAAGAAGGCAGTGAAAGAAAACTCACAAGAGCTGTAAAGGATATAAGGATTTTTGTTAATACAATAAGACAGGCAATCGATATGATGAAAAAGGCAGGAGTCAATGCAAAAGCAGCACAAATAGACAGAGGAGATTATGTGGAATTTATAGTCAGGATTCCGAAAAAAAGCAATGCATAGATAATAAATAAAGGTTGTGGTACTAGACAGAGTCATACTGACTCTGTTTTTTTATCTAATTAACCCTATAAGGTAAGTTTTATATACCTGTTATTTTGGGAAAACTTAATTGTAGATTACTTCTACTTATATAAAAAAGTGGACACCCATTTAAAAGTTTATTAAAATATACTATAGATGTAAATGTTTATACTATTACATTTAAATTAGTTTCTTTATATATAATCAATAAGAAGCTTAGAAAAGAGGTAGCACCTGATGGCAGATACCAGTGACGTAAAAGAACAAAGGATAATACCCGTAGACATTGAAACCGAAATGAAAAAATCTTTTATAGATTATGCTATGAGCGTTATCATTGACCGTGCACTGCCTGATGTAAGGGACGGTTTAAAGCCTGTTCACAGAAGAATATTATATGCAATGTACAGTCTTGGTTTCACGCCTGACAAAGCGTATAGAAAATGTGCCACAACAGTAGGAGAGGTTTTGGGTAAATTCCACCCGCACGGTGATGCGGCTGTTTATGAAAGCCTTGTCCGTATGGCACAGGATTTTTCATTGAGACACATGCTTATTGACGGACATGGAAACTTCGGTTCGGTAGACGGTGACCCACCGGCGGCGATGAGGTATACTGAAGCAAAACTGGCCAAAATTGCTATGGAAATGCTGAGTGATATCAATAAGGATACAGTTGATTTCAAGCCCAATTTTGATGATCACGAAATGGAACCGGTCGTACTCCCGTCCAGATTCCCGAATCTGCTTGTTAACGGATCTTCTGGTATAGCTGTCGGTATGGCTACAAATATACCTCCGCATAATATGGGAGAAGTAATTGACGGTATATTCAAGGTTATTGATAACCCAGAGATAACTATAGATGAACTGAACAAGATAATAAAAGGGCCTGATTTCCCTACAGCTGGAATTATAGTCGGCAAATCGGGAATCAGAGAAGCATACAGGACCGGTAAAGGCAGAGTTGTAATAAGGGCTAAAGCTGAAATAGAAAGCACAAATTCAAACAGGCAGCGTATAGTTGTTACGGAACTTCCATACCAGGTCAATAAGGCAAGACTTATAGAAAAGATAGCAAGCCTTGTAAAAGAAAAAAGACTGGAAGGCATTTCGGATCTGAGAGATGAATCTGACAGAGACGGAATGAGGATGGTAATTGAGCTCAAGAGGGATGCAAACGCCAATGTAGTTCTTAACCAGTTGTATAAAAACACTCAATTGCAGGAAGCCTTCAGCGTAAACATGCTTGCAATAGTTCAAACCGAAGATAAGAAGTATGAACCGAAGGTTATTAATTTAAGGCAGGCAATAGATTATTATATAGCCCATCAGGAAGATGTTATAAAAAGAAGGACCAAATTTGAGCTTGATAAGGCCGAAGCCAGGGCTCACATTTTGGAAGGCTTGAAAATAGCAATTGATCATCTTGATGAAGTTATAAGCATTATCAGATCTTCCAAAACAGAACCAATTGCAAAGGAAGCTCTTTGTACAAGATTCGGATTCAGTGAAAAACAGTCACAGGCCATAGTCGATATGAGGCTGGGAAGACTTACCGGTCTGGAACGCGAAAAGCTGGAAGCCGAATATAGAGACCTTCTTGAAAAGATTAAATACTACAGGGAAGTTTTGGCGGATGAAAAACTTGTGCTTAAAATCATAAAGGATGAGCTCCTTGAGATTAAACTCAAGTTTGCAGATGACAGAAGAACTTTAATAACTGTTGATGAGGATGAAATCGACATAGAAGATCTTATTCAGGAGGAAAAGTGCGTTATAACATTAACCCATTTCGGTTATGTAAAGAGACTTCCTGCAGATACTTACAGGAGTCAGAGGCGCGGCGGAAAAGGGATTTTGGGATTGAGTACAAGGGAAGAGGATTTTGTTGAAAATCTGTTTGTAACCTCAACCCATGATTTTATGCTGTTCTTCACCAACAAGGGTAGGGTTTACAGGCTTAAAGCCTACGAAATACCCGAATCGGGCAGGCAAGCCAAGGGTACGGCTATAGTCAACCTGCTGCAGCTGGCAGGTGACGAAAAAATATCTGCCGTAATACCTGTTTCCGAATACAAGGAAGGAATGTATCTTACAATGGCTACTAAAAAAGGCATTGTCAAGAAAACAGACCTTATGGATTACGATAACATAAGAAAAGGTGGCCTGACTGCCGTAGCTTTAAGAGAAAATGATGAACTGATAGATGTCCGGTTGTCAGATGGTTCAAGAGATTTGATACTTGTAACTAAAAACGGAATGTCAATAAGGTTCAAGGAAACGGATGTACGCCCATTGGGAAGAGTTTCCCAGGGTGTTATGGGAATTAGGCTGGATGACGATGACAGCGTTGTTGGAATGGCAACCTTCAAGGACGGAAATCCCACAATGCTGGTAGTAACCGAAAACGGTTTCGGAAAGAGAACCGAACTGGATGAATACAAGGTCCAGACCCGAGGGGGTAAGGGAATTCTTACCTACAAGGTTACAGAAAAGACCGGTCAAATTGCCGGAGTAAGGCTTGTCGACGAAACCGATGATGTTATGCTTATCAGTTCCGACGGAACTATTATTAGAATAGGTGTAAGTGAAATAAGCATTCTGGGCAGAGCCACCCAGGGGGTTACACTTATGAGAACCAGCGGGGGTAATATTGTTGTAGGAATTGCAAGACTGTTACATGAGGATGATGAAACCCAGACTGAAGATGAACAGTCTGATGAAGAGCCTACTCAGAATGGCGAGTAACATGCAAAGATATTTTATTAAAATTTCTTCCTATATAGATATAACCACATAGATATAGGTTTGACTACATTTATGATTAAATCAAATCCACTATGACTGATATCAGCATAGTGGATTTTGTTTATATGCAGATAAGGCTCTACAGCGATATTGAAAGGGATAATTTTATTCAAATAATACGTGTTAAATAAAAATTCGTGTTGGTTCTTAAGCATAATTGAATATATGGGATTATAAATGAGAATAAAATAGATATTCATGTATATTTTTATCATATTATAGTAAATGATATATATGGTGAGTTGATAGTAATATCGCTTCAGTGATATAGTAATTAAGCTGTCACACGGCAAACAAAACAAATACGGACATCAAGGTTTCAGCAAAAATTGGTAGTAAAAAAAGTGTTGACAGTAACGAAAGATTGTGATAACATATAAAAGCTGTCGCTGCTTCGGCAGCACCGACATCAAGCCGGTTGCAAAAAACTGGCAGAGAAAAAGGTGTTGACAAAGCAGAAGCAACGTAGTAAGATATGAAAGCTGCTTCGGCAGCAACTGGACATTGAAAAGTAAACAGGAAATGCAAA
>JAUZPR010000030.1 GCA_030705825.1 Bacillota bacterium
TGGCATATTATACTGGCAGGTGTAACAACCGTAGGTCTTATTCCCATAATGATGTTCCTGACACTGATATTTAAAAATTTTATGGCAGGAATGATAATTACAGTAGGTGGGACAATAGCCAATGTACTGATTCTTAATTGGGAAAAATCTTATCTTTCACCTTTTGCGGTACCTGCAGATATTACAATGATTGTTAATCATAATATGGATATGAATGTTGTATACCCTATAATAAGTATATGTGCATACCTGATATTATTCTTGTTAGCCACCATGATCTATTTTAAGCTTTCAGACCAGAATACATAGATCATTGTTACCCACTCCTGATCCCCCTTCTTTACATAAGAAGGGGGATTTTTACTACTTATGGGATACTGAATTTATTATATCTTGACAATTGGAAATTCAATTGTATTATATTTATTTAGGGAGGATGAAGAAGAGACTATGCAGGTGGTTTGCCTGTAACCCGGGTTTTGGTATTTCATCCGCCAAATATTAATTGATTAAATAGGGAGGCTTGAAAAAATGATTCATGAAAGTGGAAGCGTTTCAATCCAAACCGAAAACATATTTCCGATTATAAAAAAATGGTTGTATTCCGAAAAGGATATCTTTGTGCGGGAGCTTGTCTCCAATGCCAATGATGCCATCAGCAAGCTTAAAAAACTGTCTTCTATCGGGGAAGTGGAATTGGACGGTGATGACAGGCTTATTATCCGGGTAATAGTCAACAAGGATGATAAGACCTTGAAAATCATTGACAACGGTATAGGTATGACCGGAGATGAAGTTAAAAAATACATAAACCAGATAGCCTTTTCAGGTGCCAAGGACTTTATTGAAAAATACAAGGATAAGGCTGACGATGCTCAGATCATTGGACATTTCGGACTGGGCTTCTATTCTGCGTTCATGGTTTCCGAAAAAGTTCAAATCGATACCCTTTCCTGTCAAAAAGGGGCTGAGGCTGTCAAATGGGTAAGCACCGGCGGTACCGATTATGAAATGGATGTTTCGGACAAGAATGAGAGGGGCACGGTAGTTACACTGCATATGGCCGAAGACAGCCTTGATTTTCTTGATGAATCCAAGATGCGGGAAGTACTGCAAAAATATTTCTCCTTCCTGCCGTTTGAACTTTACCTGGAAGATGCTGCTGCAAAGCAAACCGACAAGGAAGAAAAGGAGAAGCAGGAACCAAAACCCCTCAACGATACAAAGCCTTTATGGCTGAAGAATCCTAGAGATTGCACAGATGAGGAATATAAGGAATTTTACAGAAAGGTGTTCTTTGATTACAATGAACCGCTTTTCTGGATTCATTTGAACATGGATTATCCTTTCAATCTTAAGGGTATTTTGTATTTCCCCAAGCTCAAGCATGAGTTTGAAACTATGGAAGGACAGATAAAGCTCTACTACAACCAGGTTTTTGTAGCAGACAATATCAAAGAGGTAATACCTGAATTCCTGTTGCTGTTGAAAGGCACTATTGACTGTCCTGACCTTCCGCTTAACGTATCACGCAGTTTTCTGCAGAATGACGGATATGTAAATAAAATATCAACACATATAAATAAAAAAGTAGCCGATAAATTGACTTCACTTTTTGAAAATGACAGGGAGAATTACAATAAATACTGGGACGATATCAATCCTTTTGTAAAATACGGCTGTATGAAAGAAGAAAAATTTTATGACAGGGTAAAGGATATTGTAATTTTCAAGACTATTAATGATGAATATACAACCTTAAAGGAATATCTCGACAGGAACAGTGAGAAGCACAAGAACAAAGTATTTTATGTATCGGATGAAAAGCAGCAGGCACAATACATCAGGATGTTCAAGGATAATGGAATGGAAGCCGTAGTTCTGCCACATGGTATAGACAGCCATTTTATCACCTTCCTTGAAATGAAGCAGAATGAAATTAAATTCAGCAGGATAGATGCTGATTTGTCGGAAAGCCTGAAGGACGGCAGTGCGGATCAGACAGTTGACAAGGAAGCACTGGAAAAGCTTTTTAAGGACATTTTAGGCAATGAAAATCTCAAGGTACAGATAGAAGGACTTAAAACAGTATCCGTTCCGGGAATGATCCTGCTTTCGGAGCATTCAAGAAGAATGCAGGAAATGAGCAGGATGTTCGGAGGGGCCGATTTAAGAAACATGTTCCCCGAGGAACTGACACTTGTACTCAACAGCAGCAACGACCTGATAAAAACCTTGATAAAGCTTAAGGATAATGAAAGCAGGAAGGACGATGTGGCAATGATATGCCAGCAGGTCTATGATCTGGCTATGATGAGCCACAGGCAGCTTGACGCCGAAGCCATGACAAGGTTTATTGAAAGAAGCAACAGGATTCTGGAAAGATTGGCTGAATAAAATAAGACTGAGGGTTCGCGATGGAGGGAATACCTGGCAGAAATATTCGGATTAAAAGCATTGCACACATTAAATCATTTACAAAAATAATAAAACGGGTGAGTTTTGGCTCACCCGTTGATTTATTAAGTTCCAACCCGCATCATGTTTCCCAATTTTTCTGAAACTTCTTTTGAGGCCTGCCTTAGCAGATTCAACATAAATTCAAATTGTTCCTTGTCCTTATAGTCTATAATATGTCCGGTAAGCCCGAGAGCGGCTATTGCGTTATTGGTGTAATCATATACCGGTACGGCTATGCAGCCTATTCCTATTGAATATTCCTCAAAATCGGTAGCATATTGCTGACCTCTTATTGTATCTATTTCTTTAAGGAAATAATTCATGTCTGTTACCGTATAAGGAGTGACTTTTGAAACTAATTTCCATGCCTTTGCGATAAATGCTTTACGTTCTTCAGTGGGCATCATGGCTGTAAGTAATTTACCTGATGCGCTTATGTTTATGGGGATGTTTTCCCAGAACTTTGCTATTATTGTTATAGAATTTTTCGGAATAGCTTGATCTATTATTGTTGCACAATCACTTAATAATATGCCAAGCTGGCAGGCATGACCGGTTTTCTCTGATAAATTCTGTAAATACGGCTTTGCGATGTAAATTAAATCATTATCGGCATTCATATTTTCTGCCAGAAAACTGATTTTATATCCCAATCTATACTTATTACTCTCGAACTGGGCTTCGCGTATGTAGCCGTAGCCTTGCAGACATTTAACTATCCGATACGCAGAAGCACTGGGTATTTCAAGCTGATCAGATAATTCTTTCAATGAAAGAGAATTTGTGCTGGTAGCTATCAGCTCGAGTATCTGTATTGCTCTTTCTACTGCAGGAGGATTGTCATTAAACATATTCTACCGCCCTTTACTTTTTTATAACAGAAATTGCATATTCATATTTTTGTCTGATTAAGCTTTTGGTTGTAACTAATTTCTTATATGTAGTTATATTGTATTCTAATATGTAAACTATTATATATAACGTATTATTCGACACGTTATATTATTTCTGCCCGAACTTTTTCAAAGATACGTTTTACCTTCCTGACTATTCCTTTAAAGTTCCGCAAGATAAAATTATCATTTAAAATGCACCTTTGTCAAGTGGTAATTATTTTACTTGTGAAATCGAGTTTCATAAATGAAATCTCTAAGACACATTGCTATATACATGATGTAGATTGTCAAAAATATATCATTTGAAATAGTGAGATTTCATTAGCGATTAAGAGAATATCGAATATGAAATCGTATAATTGATTATAAAACTGAAAAATGATTGATAATTAATAGAAATTTAATGCTTGACTGCGTTTTTGTTTCGATGTATTATGATTTCATAAGAGAAAACATGATTTCATATATGAAACTTCACGAAACGTCAACTAACTCAAAAATGCTCTTTACACCTATATAACATAATTCGTTTTTTGGACATTGAAAAATGGTACATAAATATTTTTATTAAAAGAAAATTGAAATATTTTTCTTATTTATAATTATATTTTATATAAATAGTATACATAATACAAGCCGATGCATATATATTCCATTGCATATAAAAGCCAGCAATTTTACCATATAAGTAGCTTCTTATAATATCATATGCATACACCCTCTAATACAATTTATGTAAACTAATTAGCATATAGATTTTACCAATTTCGTATAAAACTCTAAGCTACTTAGAGTTTTACATAAAAAACAAGGGAGGAAAGATTCAATGAAAAAGCATTTCAGACTAATCAGTGTTGTAACAGTACTTCTATTGTTAGTGACGGTCATCAGTGGATGCGGCAGCAGTACAAGTGCAAGTAACAGTACAAATGTAGCACCAGCTAGCAGCACAGGGAGCAGTGCACCCGCAGCTTCAGCCGACACAGGTAAAAAGCTCAATATTGGTGTAGTAGTTCCTACATTAGCACAGAACTTCTTTGTTACCTATGCTAACTTTATTAAAAAGGGAGCAGCTGAATTAGGAGTCAATGTTACCATACTGAATGCTGACAACAAGGCAGATGCAGCAATACAGGATGTTCAGGACCTTGTATCAAGAGGAGTAGACGGTCTTATCTATGTTCCTTACTGGTCAACAGGACGTATGGCTTTAACAGCAACTCAGAAAGCAAATATTCCGGTTGTTATGAATGATACATTCCCGGAAGGCAACATCCAGCCAAACGGTGAATTCAAAAACTACCTGGCATTTGTTGGTCCTGATGATGAAACTGCAGGATACAATATGGCAAAAACATTGTTTGCAGCTATGAAACCTGCAGCAGACGGCAAGAAACATATCGGTGTAGTAGTTGGAACTCCCGGAACATCAGTTGCTATAAACAGGCATAAAGGCCTTGAAAAGGCACTTGCTGAGAACCCGGATGTAGTTGTAGCCGGTGAAGTTAACGGCAATTTCGTCCAGGATACCTCCCAAAAGGTATTTGAAGATTTGTACCAGGCACATCCTGAAATAAAAGGTGTATGGGCAGCAAACGGCGGTACTGCAACAGGAGTTATGGCTGCATTAAAGAATGCAGGCAAGCAGCCTGGCAAAGACGTACTGGTAGTTGGTATGGATTTGAATTCTGAAAACGTTGCAGCTGTTAAGAGAGGCGATATGCTCTTCGATACAGGCGGACACTGGCTACAAGGTGGTATTGCTTTGGTTATGCTCTATGATTATCTGCATGGACACGACGTTGCAGAGCAGAACAGAACACTTGAACTCCCGATGATACCAGTAGTACAGAATACTGTTGACGCTTTCGAAAGGACTTATCCTAACGGATTACCTCAGTATGACTTCAAAGCTCACTCAAAAGTATACAATCCTAGTGCGACAGATGTTTTATGGGCATTGCCTGATATGAAATAATAAAACTGGGTAAAATATGAATGTTCAGGGGAACTTCAGATCATGAAGTATCCCTTGAATTATAAAAGAGGTGAAGAATTTTGAAATTGGTGGCTAAAAATATTAGTAAAACTTTTGGTGCTACTAAAGCTCTTGAAAATGTCACAGTTGAATTTGAATCAGGCCAGGTAAGGGCTCTTGTAGGTGAAAATGGTGCAGGAAAATCAACACTTCTTAAAATTGTTGCCTCTTTGTATAAACAGGACGCCGGAACAATGACATTAGATGGGAAACCTTATGATCCGAACGGCTTGATGGATGCATCCAATAGAGGTGTTACAATAGTTTTTCAAGAGACAACAATTAATCCGTATTTGACAATTGCAGAAAATATATTTATAGACCGGCTAAGAAATTTTAAGAACGGCTTGGGATTGATAAACTGGAAAGAAATGAGAAATGCAGCTCAAAAAATATTAAACGATATGCATGCTGATATCGATGTAAACCAGGATATATGGAAGCTTGACCTTGGACAGTGGAAAATCATTGAGATAGCAAGAGCATTGTCTTATAAACCCAAGGTACTGATGTTTGACGAATCAACAGCCTTTTTGAACACAAAAGAGGCAAACGCATTTTTGAATGTTGTGGACAAACTCAAGGCGGAAGGAATAGCAATGGGTTTTGTATCGCACCATTTGAACGAAGTGTTCAGGATTGCAGATACAATTACGGTTATGAAAGACGGGAAGATGGTTTCAGACCATAAAGCTGATGAAATAGACGCTGACAGAATACAAGCTTTGATGGTGGGCCGTGATATAGGTTCAGGACTATATCCCGAAAGAAAAATCAATTTTGAGAAAAGTGTCCCTATTTTGTCTTTAGAAAAAATATCAGTAGACAATACAATACAGGATGTAGATTTAACCCTGCACGAGGGAGAGATTTTAGGTATTGGCGGATTGAAGGGTTCAGGTGGAGATGCAGTGCTACAGACTATTTTTGGAGATTTATCCTACACCAGTGGGAAAATGACTTATGAAGGTAAAAAATTTCATCCCAAGAAGCCTTACCATTCATTAAAAAGTAAAATTGCTCTTGTACCGGGAGAAAGAACACTGGAAGGCTTGAATGTGAATTTCAGTGTGATGCATAATCTATCTGTTTCAAATATACCTAAAAAAGGTCCTTTTATAGATAAGAAGACAGAATTGAACAATGCAAAAAAATATATTAAGGATTTGACAATTAAAGCTTCAAGTCCGCAAATAGAATGTTCCTCCCTCAGCGGTGGAAACACTCAAAAGGTAGTTATAGGTAAATGTCTTGCTACTAATCCAAAAGTATTACTACTTAATAATCCTACCCGTGGAATCGATGTAGGCGCTAGATTTGAAATATATAATGTTATAAATAAACTAGCCTTGGACGGTATGGCAATAATTCTTTTAAGTGAAGATCTTCCCGAACTCATAGGTATGAGTGACAGGATTATGATAATGCGCAAAGGGCGCGTAAGCGGAACATTCGATTTGGAGAAAAAACCTACTGAGGAAGAAATAATACGCTATATGCTTTAAGGTTGTTCTTAAAATCAAAAGGGGTGACGATTTTGAAATTAAATTTTATGAAAAATTCCGGCAGTTCTTCGGAAGAATCAAGTGTGCCTAAGAAAAAGGTGCTGTCGAAGCAGTATTTTCCCGTAATTCTTTTAGTTGTTTTATGCATTATTTTTAGCATATTTTCGCCTCGCTTTCTCAGAATAAGCAACTTTTTGGTTGTACTCCAGCAGGCAATCATATTGTTGGTAGCAGCTTTGGGAATGACTTTCATAGTCATCGGCGGTTCCATTGACCTTTCGGTAGGCTCTGTAGTTGCATTGTCTGCGTTCGTAGCAGCTACATTCTCGGGTACAATGGGAGCTGCGGCAATAATTCCCGCAAGCTTGGTAGGCTTGGTGTGCGGAGTTATAAATGGTGTAGTATTTGCTAAAGGAAAAGTTCCTTCATTTATATTAACTATGGGCGGTATGGTAGCATACAGGGGACTAGTCCTGATCCTGACCAAAGGCGCTCCGGTCCAGATCATGAATGACTCGTTCCTGAATGTATTTACCGGAAAGATTCTGGGTATTCCAAACGCTATATTAATCACACTCGTCATAACAATACTGGTATATGTAATATTCAATAACTTGCCTTTCGGAAGAGAAATACGGTCAATCGGCGGCGGCGAAAGAGTAGCAATTATCGCAGGCATAAAAGTTGATAAGGTAAAGATAATTGTATTCACACTCGCAGGATTCCTTTATGGATTGACAGGCGTACTTCAAAGTGCAAGGGCTTTGGCCGCAACTCCTACTCTGGGAGATGGTATGGAAATGGACATAATTGCCTCGGTTGTTGTAGGAGGTACTCCTCTTACCGGTGGAATCGGGTCAATACAGGGAACTATTCTTGGTACATTGATTATTACAGTACTCAGCAATGGTATGAATATGATAGGTGTTACACCTGAGATGCAGTATATAGTAAAGGGAGCAGTACTTGTACTTGCTGTATTTGCTACAATTGACCGTTCAAAGATAGGAATTATAAAATAAGACAACTTTCTTACTCCATTATTATATTTACAGTCATTCCTTTGAAATATCGAAAGCTTTAATGATTTTTCAAGTATAATTGACTTTAAACATCTGAGAATGGCTGTCATATCAGAGTGAGAAAGTTGTAAAAAAATTGAACTGTTTGAGGTTCTAGGAGGGTTAATATGTCTATAGCAATAGGCTGTGATGAAGCAGGATTCACTTTAAAAGAAACTTTAAAAAAATTTCTTGTTGATAAAGGTTATGAAGTAGAGGATTTCGGCGTCTACAATACAAATCCCGTTTTATATCCGGATATAGCCGTAAAGGTAGCAAAGTCAATTGCTGATGGCAAGCATGAAAGAGGCGTTCTTGTCTGTGGTACGGGAATAGGCATGGCTATAACTGCAAACAAGGTTCCCGGTATCAGGGCTGCAGTTTGCCACGACCCTTACTCGGCGGAAAGGGCAAGAAAAAGCAATAATGCACAGATAATTGCTATGGGAGCCAGAATTATAGGCTCCGAACTTGCCAAAACACTTGTTGCAACCTGGCTCGAGTCCGAATTCCAGGGCGGAGGCTCTACAGAAAAAGTAAACAGGATATCCGAATACGAAAGAGAGTTTATTGGGAAGTAAGTACTCATAGTAATATGACCAATTTAAAATCAATTCTACATATATAGAATAAGAATAGGGTGAAAAATTATATGCAGAGAATAATAAATGATCCTGACAAAGTAGTAGAGGATATGCTTGAAGGCTTTTTGAAGGTGCATAAGGATCTTGTTGTAAAAACTGACAATCCCAGAACAATAAAATATAAAAATGCTCCAGTAGAAGGGAAAGTAGGAGTTGTTACAGGTGGAGGCTCTGGCCACAAACCTGCCTTCATAGGTTATACCGGAAGAAATATGCTTGATGCGGTAGCTGTCGGCGAAGTTTTTTCTTCGCCTACTGCAAAAGCTTTCTATGATGCATTCAGAGCTGCTGATTCCGGGAAAGGTGTTGCTTGTTTATATGGGAACTACGCCGGCGACAATATGAATGTAAAAATGGCAGTAGACATAGCAGAAGAAGATGGAATAGAAGTTAAAACAGTTGTCGCAAATGATGATGTAGCCTCAGCCCCCATAACTGAAAGAGAAAAAAGAAGAGGTGTCGCCGGCGAAATATTTATGTGGAAAATAGGCGGAGCAAAGGCAGCTAAAGGTGGAAGTCTTGATGAAGTAATAGCAGCAGCACAGAAAGCTATAGACAATACCAGAAGTGTTGGTATAGGCTTGACTTCGTGTACTATACCTGCGGTTGGAAAACCTAATTTTAAAATAGAAAATGGGACTATGGAAGTTGGGATAGGTCACCATGGTGAACCTGGAATAAAGGTAACCGAGTTGAAAACTGCAGATGAAATAGCACAGATAATGCTGGAAATAATACTTCCGGATTATCCGTTCGTAGCTGGAGATGAAGTGGCTGTACTTCTTTCAGGGCTTGGTGCAACCCCTGTAATGGAGCTATATATCCTTTACAGCAAGGTTGAGGCTTTACTTCAGGAGAGGGGAATAAAGGTTCACAGGTCATATGTGGGTAACTATTTTACTTCCCTGGAAATGATGGGAGCAACGCTCACAATCATGAAACTGGATAATGAATTAAAGGACCTGCTTGATATGGAGGCAGATTCTATCGGACTCAAACAGTTTTAATGGTTAAAAACATATATCGAGGTGCTTGAAATGGATTATTTCTATAATAATAAAGGCGTTGGAATAGTACTTGGTCTAATAAAGACCATACAGGATAATAAGGATTATTTAAGTGAAATAGACGGCGCTTTGGGTGACGGTGATCATGGCATTAACATGAACAAGGGATTTACTCTTTGCAAGGAGAGGCTGACTGCCGATGTGACAGATTTTTCAAAGGCGTTGAAAACTCTCGGCAGGGTCTTGTTGATGGAAATTGGTGGTTCGATGGGACCGTTGTACGGAACATTCTTTATTGAAATGTCAAAAAAATGTGCAGACAAGGAAACCATAGATAAAAATACATTTAAAGAAATGATAGAAGCTGCCCTTAATGGAATTAGCACTCTGGGTAAAGCAAAAGTAGGCGACAAAACCTTGATAGACACACTTGTGCCTGCAGTTGAGGCTTATAACAAAGCACTAGCAGAGGGTAAGGATTTTTCAGGAGCACTTATTGAAATGAAAGCCGCTGCTGAAAAAGGTAAGGATTCAACAAAGGATATGGTTGCAAAAATTGGAAGAGCCAGCAGATTGGGAGAGCGCTCCAGAGGTGTATTGGATGCAGGTTCAATCTCCTGCTATCTTATAATAGCCAGTATATCGGATTCAATCAAGGCTTTGCTGGAAAGTTGATGTAATGGAATAACAAAAACAAAGCAGCATTAAATGTAGATAGAGTAATGCTTATAAGGGGGTAATTTACATGGAATTTCAGGATTTTTCCGTAAAAGGAATGAAGATTTCCAGAATAGGTCTCGGAACATGGGCAATTGGCGGTTGGCTTTGGGGCGGTACAGATGAAAAGGAAGCAATAAATACGATACAGTCGGCAGTAGATATGGGGATAAATCTGATTGATACCGCACCGGTCTATGGTTTCGGCCATTCTGAAGAGGTTGTAGGTAAGGCTCTGAAAGAAAGAGGACTCAGGGATAAAGCTGTAATTGCCACAAAATGCGGATTAAACTGGGATAAGGATGAAAATGTTTTCAGGGATTGTACAGAGGAAAGGCTTCGCCAGGAACTTGAAGACAGTCTTAGAAGACTTCAGACCGATCACATAGATATTTATCAGATACATTGGCCGGATATTAAGGAACCATTCGCAAATACGGCAAAACTTCTGGCTTCTTTTGTTCTGGAAGGAAAAATCAGAGCTATAGGTGTCAGCAATTTTTCTGTTGAACAAATGGAAGAATGGAGAAAATACGCTCCTATCCACTCAATTCAACCATCTTACAATATATTTGAATCGGATATGTCACGCGATATCATACCTTATGCCTTAAAAAACGGAATCAGCATATTGGGCTACAGTTCTTTATGCAGAGGGCTTCTGAGCGGAAAATATACGTTGGATACAAAGTTTAATAAAGGTGACATGCGTGACCAGGATGACCCGAAGTTCCACGGTGAAAATTTCAAAAAGCATCTCGAAGCTGTTGAAGAGCTTAAGGAAATAGCTGCAGGTCTTGGGAAAACAGTTGCTCAGCTGGCTGTCAGATGGGTGCTTGACAAGGGAGTAACCTGTGCTCTATGGGGCGCCAGAAATGTAAAACAGCTTGAGGCTATGCCAGGTGCGATGGATTGGAAACTTACCGATGAGCAAATGAAGAAGATGGAGAGCATAGTTAATAAACATGTACCCGTTCAGGTCGATAAGGAATTTTTAACTCCACCCTGCAGAGATTAAAGGCAAAAACCATAATACTATATCATTTCTATTCATACAGAAAAACTATTCAGGCTAAATACTAAATCAGAAATGATCTGGCTTGATAATATTGGGTTTAGGGGGATGAAAATCATGTTAAGAAAACCAAGAATAGGAATATTGGGTTTTTCAGACGGAGAACCGGAGGTACATGAACAGTTAAAAGAAATAGTCCAGAAACAAATGGACGTGATAATAGAGGAACTCAGGAAATCAGGTGCGGTTGAGGTTGTTGTCGGAGAAAAGCTTGTAAACTCACCTCAGTCAGCCAAGGAAGAAGCATTAAAGCTGGTCTCACAAAACGTGGACGGCACTATATTTTCATATGCTGTATTCAGTTTCCCAAACTTTTCAGCAATAGCTGCCAAGAATTTAAGAGGGCCTATACTTCTTGCGGCTAATTTAAATCCGGATTGGCCCGGAATGGTAGCCATGCTTGCAAGCGGAGGCGCACTGCACCACCTTGGCTTTGATCATTTCCGTGTAGCAGGAGATGTATGTGAAAAGGATGTATTGGATAAAATAATAACATTCGCAAAATGCGCTAGCGTTGTAACTGGTTTAAATGGCCAGAAATATGGCTTGATTGGCGGAAGAAGCCTTGGCATGTATAGTGCAACTGTCAGCATGCAGGATTGGCAGAAGAAATTCGGAGTAGATATTGAACATGTTGACCAGTCTGAAATTATCAGGCTTGCAGATACAATTCCGCAGGAACAGGTTGATAAGGCATTTAAGTGGTTAAACGACAATGTCGGAAAAATCAATTATGATAACGACCGCCTCTCGGAAGAAAAATTAAAGACTCAGATCAGACACTATGAGGCAATCAGAAAAATTATTGACAAGAATAATTTTGATTTTATCGGTGTCAAATGCCATTATGAAATGAGCAGAAACTATTGTACCGAATGCCTGGGAGCAGCATTTTTCAATGACCCGTACGATTGGAACGGCGACAAGGAACCTTTCGTGTTTGCATGTGAAGCCGATTCCGATGCCGCACTTACAATGCAGATATTAAAGCTCCTGACTGGTGACCCCGTTATATTTATGGATGTAAGGCATTATGACAAGGAAAACGATGTAATGGTCTTCTGCAACTGTGGTTCCCAGTCGACATATTATGCCGGAAAATCGAAAGATCCCAAGGAAAACCTTAAAAATGTGACGCTGTATCCATGCCTTGAGATTTATTCGGGCGGAGGGGCTCATGTCAACTGTATGACCAAGGCAGGAAAATCGACAATAGCCAGGTTGAACCGTACAGAAGGCAAATACCGTATGACCATTATACCTGCTGAATTCGTTGAACTTCCCAGGGAAAAAATGGCTGAAACTACTGTTGAATGGCCTCATGTATTTGCAAAACTGCCGTTCCATCACAGCATATTCCTTGAAAAGTTTGATGCAAACCACTGTCATGCAGTATATGGGGATCATGTAGAAGAGCTTAAGATGATTTGTAAGATGCTGGACATCGAAGTTGAACTTTTAGGGTAATATATTCTATTGAGAATAATTATTTTTAATAGAAACTTTTAAAACGGAGGGATTTATATGCCAAATAACTTTATAAACTGGGGAGTCATCAGCTGTGCCGGAATTGCCGATATCGCAGTACTGCCCGGAATAAAAAGTGCCAATAATGCAAAGCTGCATGCAGTATCCAGCCGGAGCATGGCCAAGGCAATTGAGTTTAAGGAAAAATTCGGAGCCGTAAAGGCTTATGACAGTTATGAGGCTGTTCTTGACGATCCGGAGGTGGAAGCGGTTTACATACCTCTGCCTAATTCAATGCATTTGGAATGGGTTTTGAAGGCAGCTGCCAAAAAGAAGCATATACTCTGTGAAAAACCTTTGGGATGCACTGCTCAGGAAGTACTTGATATGCAGGCTGCCTGTGAAAAAAACGGGGTACTGCTGATGGAAGCGTTTGCATACCGTCAAAGCCCAGTCACCAAGAAGGTAAAAGAGCTTGTTGACAATGGAGCAGTAGGGACTATTAAAATGATAGAAGCGCATTTCTATTATCCTGTAAGTGATTTGAAAAATGTCAGACTGCAGAAGGATTTACTGGGCGGAGCTGTATACGATGTCGGCTGCTATAATCTTAATGTAATGAGATATATAGCAGGAGAGGAACCTACCTCCATATATGCAAGCGGTGAAATCGGCAAAGAATCGGGTGTTGATGAAAATTCCACTACAGTAATGAACTTTAGGAATAATGTCAGGGGCGTTTCACACTGCGGATTCAACGTAGCTTTCAGGAGTGAATATCAAGTTATCGGCGATGCCGCTACCCTTCAGGTTCCCGATATGTTTAACGCCAAGGGCGATTTGAGGATATTAATCAGAAAAAATGGTATTACCGAAGTTTTGAAAGTGGATACCCCCGATAATTACATGCTGGAGGTTGAACAGTTCGGAAGATGTATACTTAATAATGAAAAGCCTCTGTTAAGCCTGGAGGATTCATATAAAAATGCACAGGTAATAGATGAAATCCTGAAACAGCTAAATTATTAGAGATTATAAAACTATAATAAGGTTTAAATTTTCTGTTTACATTAAAATGTACTCAAAAATTCCGAGAGTATAAAATAAAATGAGCCCTGAATCTGTTGATTCAGGGCTTTGCAGTCTTAATTATCCTTTTCCCTTATTTCAACCCTGCGGATTTTTCCGCTTATGGTTTTGGGCAGTTCGTCGACAAATTCTATGATTCTTGGGTATTTGTAAGGAGCAGTCACACGTTTAACATGGTTCTGCAGTTCCTTTACAAGCTCCTGGCTTGGAGTATAACCTTTTGAAAGTACAACCGTTGCTTTTACAACCTGGCCTCTGTCGGGATCAGGTACTGCTGTAATTGCACATTCAATAACCGCCGGGTGTTCGATCAATGCGCTCTCAACTTCAAAGGGTCCGATTCTGTATCCTGAACTCTTTATTACATCGTCAGCCCTGCCGACAAACCACAAATAACCGTCTTCATCACGCCATGCCATGTCTCCGGTATAATACATGTTGTCATGCCATACCTGGTTTGTCAAAGCGTCATCCTTGTAATATCCAGAAAACATTCCAAAGGATTTACCTTTGTCGGTACGTATTACTATCTGGCCTTCCTCTCCTACTTCACAAGTGCTGCCATTTTCATCCACGACGTCAACATCATAACCTGGTGCGGGTTTTCCCATGGAACCCGGCTTAGGCTCCATCCACTCAAAATTGCCTACTACAAGAGTCAATTCCGTTTGGCCATAACCCTCTTTCAACTTCAATCCGGTAGCTTTGTAAAATTGGCTGTATACTTCGGGGTTTAATGGTTCACCGGCAATAGCGCAATGCTTAATTGAACTGAAATCAAATTTGGTCAGGTCCTCTTTGATCATAAACCTGTAAATTGTTGGAGGAGCACAGAAAGTTGTAATTTTGTGCTTTATCATAACATCCAAAAGCTCTTTTGCATTAAATTTCTCATGATCATATACTAAAACGGCACTGCCGCATATCCACTGACCGTAAATTTTTCCCCACATGGATTTCATCCAGCCGGTATCTGAAACAGTCAGGTGCAGTCCTCCGTCAATTACACGCTGCCAGTATTTAGCCGTAGTAATGTGACCAAGCGGATAGGTAAAATCATGCTGAACCATTTTAGGCATTCCTGAGGTGCCTGAAGTAAAATAAATGAGCATGGTATCATCAGTATGGGTAGCTTCATCACCTGCAGGCCTCGGGAAATCGGGAGAGGTTTTTTCCAGCATTTCGTCGAAATCGTACCAACCGTCTACTTTACCGTTTACACTCAGCTTGAATTCCAGGGTGGGTGATTTTTGCCCGGCATCATTAATATGCTTTACTACTTCTTCTTCGGCAACAGAAATTATCATTTTTATTCCCGCAGCATTACATCTGTAGACAATATCCTTAGAGGTAAGCTGATGGGTTGCGGGTATTCCTATGGCGCCTATCCTGTGTAATGCCAGTATTGCAAACCAGAACTCATAGCGCCTTTTTAAAATAAGCATTACTTTGTCGCCTTTTTTTATTCCCAATGACTTCAAAACATTAGCCGCCTTGCAGCTGTAGTCCTGCATTTCCTTGAAGGAATAGGTTGCTTCGCTTCCAAGGTCGTTGCACCAGACCAGGGATGGCTTTTCAGGTGTTTCTTGAGCTATCTGGTCGACAACATCATAAGCAAAGTTGAAATTTTCAGGGACTTTTATTTTATATTTTTCTTTAAAGTCTTCATATGAACTGAAAGCTTCCTGTGATAAAAATCTTTCAAGCATTTTCATTTACCTCGCTTTATTTATTGGTGGTATAAATTAAAATATTATTGCTATGAATTTAGCCTGTTTTTGTCCCATAGCCTTCATGCCATGGTTGTACGCCGAATCAAAGAAAAGGGAATCTCCCTCGTTTAAGATTATTTCGTGACCGTCTATTATGACTTTCAAAGTTCCTTCAATAACGTAATTAAATTCCTGCCCGGGATGTGAATTATTGTGCACCGGTACTGTTTCGGGTTCCGGATCAACAGTTACAAGGAAGGGTTCTGCCTTTTTGTGGACAAAATTATAAGCAAGACTTTGATATTTATATTCCTTTCTTCTTTCAACGCTTACTCCCTTATTATTTCTTACAATCGAATAAATATGGAGACGCGGGTTTTCTCCTGTTAAAATAGCAGATAGCTCTACATTGAATCTGTTGGCTATTTCATATAGGAAGCTGACCGGGATATCCACATTGCCTGATTCATATTCTATATAAGTTTCTTTTGATATTCCAAGTTCTTTTGAAAGAGTTTCAATGGTAACACCGTCTATTTCACGGAGTTCCTTAATCCTCAATGCTACCTGCTTAACCTGATCGGACATAAAAAACACTTCCTTTTATTAGTTTTCGTAAGAGTGATGATATCACAAATAAACCCAAATATAAAGCATCTTACTTATTTTCGGTAATAATGCGTAAAAAATAAGCTTTGGTTGCAAATAAACATTAAAAAATACAAACCTCAAATTAATGTTTTGTCAAATGACTTATGAATTTGCGGGAAGCAGGGGATAGAGGTACATTTTTTACAGATATGATGCCCAATTTTCTTAATGGGAGCTTTTCGGTTGTTTGAACATGGAATATCTCACCCTTTGTTATCGATTCCTCTGCACTTTTCTTTAAAACATGTGAAATTCCAAGCCCTATTTTTGCGAATTCAATAAGCAGGTCCATACTTTCAAGCTCGATTTCGGGTGTTATTGAAACACCGTATTCCGATAGGCAGTTATCCAGGTTAAGCCTTGTGGTACTATTCCTGGGAAGCATTAGCAGCGGATATTTTGCAAGTTCTTCAAGCTTTACTTCCCTACCATGGAGTTGGCTGTATTTTGGCGAAGCTACAAATATGTCTTCAACAGTTTCAAATTCTTCAACTTCCATTGTATTATCCTTTACCGGCAGGGTAGCTATTCCAAAATCTATAAGGCCATTCTTCAATATATTTAAAATCTGCGTAGAAGTCCTGTTTACAACTTGTATTTTGATTTTGGGGTACATTTCGGTAAAGGTTTCAAGATGTGGAAGAAGGAAATATTTGCATATGGTATCACTGACTCCTATACGGATTTCACCCGACTCCAGGTTATGGATTTCAAGCAGTTTGTTTTCTGCGGTCTTAATAAAATTATAAGCCTGTTCAATATGGCTGAATAACAGCTTCCCCTCCTGAGTCAGCGCTGTACACCTCGGCTTTCTGACAAACAGCAGGCTCCCGGTTTTTTCTTCGAGGTTTTTTACAGCCTGGCTCACGGCTGATTGTGATATGAAAAGCTTTTGAGCAGCATCGGAAAAGTTTTTTGATTTTGCCGCAAAGTAAAATATTTTATATAATTCAAAATTTATATCCATAAGCGCACCTTATAATTAATATTAGTATTATTAATTTTACTTATTTATTATAGCACGGTATAATTAAAATAAAAATAGTTCAGAGTTATTGGTTCAGAGTTCAGGACTTGTAAAAACAGTTCAGGGTTCAGAGTTCGGAATTTATAAAAACAGTTCAGGGTTTAAAAAGGTTTATAGTTTAGATAAGTTTAGGTAATGATATTAAAACCAAAATTAAGTAAAACCTCGAACTCCGAACTCCCAACTATGAACGCTTAACCCCAAACCCCGAACTCTCAACTCCTAACTCCGAACTCCTAACACCAAATTTTTTTAGTGAGGTAACCATATGGATGCTATTGTCAGAAGGATATTTGTTGAAAAGAAAAATGGATTTGATGTTGAAGCAAAAAGCTTGTTTCATGATTTAAAAGTAAACCTCGGAATATCTTCGCTGGAATCGGTCCGCATTATTAACAGGTATGACATTGAGGGCATATCGGATGTGGAATATGAGAAGTCCAAGCAATTGATTTTTTCAGAACCGCCCGTGGATATAATATATGAAGAAAAAATGAATACCGATGATAAGGACAGGCTATTTGCAGTTGAATACCTTCCCGGCCAGTATGACCAGAGGGCTGATTCGGCGGCCCAGTGTATACAGATACTTACCATGAAGGAACGTCCGGAAATCAAGGTTGCCAGGATAATAGTACTTAAGGGCGGAATTTCCAACGAGGAATTTTCCAGGATAAAGGATTACTGCATTAACCCGGTGGAAAGCAGGGCAGCTTCTCTTGCAAAACCGGTTTCACTTTATACCGAGATCGTTTTACCGGAGGATGTTTCTACCGTTGATTATTTTACAAAAATGAATGAAAATGAACTTCAGGCTTTACTTGATAATATGGGCTTTGCCATGTCTCTCGAGGACCTTGTATTCTGTCAGCAGTATTTTAAAAATGAAGAGAAGCGCAACCCCACAGTTACTGAAATGAGAATGATAGACACATACTGGTCCGACCATTGCCGCCATACCACCTTCCTGTCCAATATTACAGATGTTAAATTCGAAGAAGGTTATTGCTCGGATGTTATAAGATCGGTGTACGATATGTATCTTAAGTCCAGAGAATTTGTATATGCCGGAAGACATAAGGACCTTTGCCTGATGGATATGGCTACAATAGCTATGAAGGAGCTTAAGGCAAGGGGCAGGCTTAATGATTTGGACATTTCCGAAGAAATCAACGCCTGCAGTATAAAGGTTGACGTTGATGTAGACGGGGAAATGCAGGAATGGCTGGTAATGTTTAAAAATGAGACACATAACCATCCGACTGAAATCGAACCTTTCGGAGGTGCTGCTACCTGTCTTGGGGGCGCCATAAGGGATCCGCTTTCCGGAAGGGTTTATGTTTATCAGGCTATGCGTGTTACAGGAAGCGGCGACCCCAGGACAAAGGTTAAAGATACTTTGCAGGGCAAGCTTCCTCAGAGGAAAATAACAACAGGTGCTTCCGCAGGCTACAGCTCATACGGAAATCAGATAGGACTTGCGACAGGCCAGGTTGCCGAAGTATACGATGAGGGCTTTGTAGCTAAAAGAATGGAAATAGGTGCTGTAATAGGTGCCGCACCCAAAAGCAATGTTGTAAGGGAACAGCCCGAGGTTGGAGATGTAATCATTCTGCTTGGAGGCCGAACCGGACGTGACGGCTGCGGAGGAGCGACGGGTTCCTCCAAGGAACACAACGAAGATTCGCTTATGAATTGCGGAGCAGAAGTCCAGAAGGGTAATCCTCCTACTGAAAGAAAAATACAAAGGCTATTCAGAAATCCTAAAATAAGTACTATGATAAAACGCTGCAATGACTTTGGTGCAGGCGGAGTTTCGGTTGCCATAGGCGAATTGGCAGACGGACTTGTAGTTGATCTCGATGCGGTACCAAAAAAATATGAAGGTCTCGACGGTACCGAGCTTGCCATATCCGAATCGCAGGAAAGAATGGCGGTAGTAGTATCAAAGGAAATGGCGGATGAATTCATTGCAGCAGCAGGGGAAGAAAACCTTGAAGCAAATCTGGTAGCGGTAGTAACTGAAGAACAGAGACTTAGGATGAATTGGCGCGGTAAAACGATTGTAGATATAAGCAGAGATTTCCTCAACTCCAATGGCGTAAAACAACATGTAAGTATAGAGGCGGCAATGCCGGAAAACAGTCTGGCATACTTTGACACCCTGCCTGAGGAAGTAGAATCTCAGATTAATAATATAGAAAATGCATGGCTGTCAAATCTCAGAAGGCTTAATGTATGCAGTCAGAAGGGCTTGGTGGAAAGGTTCGACAGTACCATAGGAGCAGGTACGGTATTAATGCCTTTCGGAGGTAAATACCAGCTGACTCCTTCGGAAGCCATGGCTGCAAAAATACCGGTGTTATCGGGAGATACTTCAACAGGCACATTAATGTCATACGGGTATAATCCTTCAATATCTAAATGGAGCCCATTCCATGGTGCAGTTTTTGCTATAGTTGAGTCCCTTGCAAAAATTACAGCAGCCGGCGGAGATTATCGCAATGCAAGGCTTACGCTGCAGGAGTATTTTGAAAAGCTGGGCAAGGATTCTAAAAAATGGGGCAAGCCCTTCAGCGCATTACTTGGAGCTTATTATGCGCAGCTAAAGCTCGGGACACCCGCAATCGGCGGTAAGGACAGCATGTCGGGAACCTTTAAGGACCTTCATGTTCCTCCAACGCTGGTATCATTTGCGGTTGATGTTACAAATGTAAATAACGTAATTTCACCCGAGTTCAAGGAAAAAGGAAGCAAGCTGGTACTTGTACCTCTTAAGAGAGATGACGCTCAACTTCCTGACTTTAAACAGCTGGATGAGAACTATACTAAAATTCATAAGCTGATAAGCGATAAGCTTGTATTATCGGCATCTACAGTCAAGACAGGTGGTATTGCCGAAGCGGTAAGCAAAATGTGCTTCGGAAACGGAATAGGATTTAAATTTGACGGGAAAGTAAATATACAGGATATGTTCAAACCGGAATACGGTTCAATATTGCTTGAAATAGACGGCAGACAGGACCTTGAAGGTTTATTCGTAAATATTGAATATAAAGTGCTTGGAACTACGACAGATAAAAAGGCAATTTGCATAAATGGTGTTGAGATAAGCCTTGATAAAGCGGTAAGCTGCTGGGAGGAACCCTTGGAAAAGGTATTCCCGACCAAAACCTCACAGATAGAGGCTAAGCCTTTTGAGTATACCAGCAAAAGGAAAAACAGCTCTAAACCGGCAGTTGTTGTGGCAAAGCCAAGAGTATTCATTCCGGTCTTCCCTGGAACCAACTGCGAGTATGATACGGCTAAAGCTTTTGAAAGGGCTGGAGGTATTGCCGACGTAATGGTAATACGTAATCTGACATCAAAAGATATAGAAGAATCCATGAATTTGATGGCAAAGAAAATAGAAAACAGCCAGATCGTAATGATTCCTGGCGGCTTCAGCGGAGGAGACGAACCCGACGGCTCAGGAAAATTCATTGCCACAGCTTTCAGGAACCCATACGTAAAAGAAGCGGTAACCAGACTCCTAAAACAGCGTGACGGCTTGATACTGGGTATCTGCAACGGCTTCCAGGCCCTTATAAAGCTTGGTCTGGTACCCTACGGGGAAATCAGGGATATAAGAGAGAATGATCCGACCCTGACATTTAACTCCATAGGCAGGCACGTGTCCTGCATGGTAAAGACAAAAATTGTTTCAACCTTGTCTCCGTGGCTTATGAAAACCGAAGCGGGCGATACACATTCAATAGCCGTATCCCATGGTGAAGGCAGGTTTGCAGCCAACCGGGAAGTTCTTGAAATGCTTATGAAAAACGGACAGGTTGCAACACAGTATGTCGATCCTGATGGAAACCCGACTTATGATATAAGATTCAATCCCAACGGATCGATTGATGCAATAGAAGGGATAACAAGCCCCGACGGCAGAGTTCTCGGAAAGATGGGACATTCCGAAAGAAAAGGAAGCAATGTGGTTGTAAATGTTCCGGGAGAAAAGGATCAGAAGATCTTTGAAGCAGGTGTAAGTTATTTCATTTAAAGTAAATTGCCACAACTTTTCCATATTGTATTTAAATAGCCATTTTCAGAGGTATAAAATCAATAATATACTAAAATCGTTAAAGCTTTCGATATTTAATAAATGGCTATAAATTTAATAATGTAGTGGGAAAGTTGTGTAATAAGATAAGTTGAACTAAGTTTCTAATATACATTATGTCCCAAAAGCCGGACATAATAAAATATTCAATGTACTTAGTTCAACTTGTTACAGCTGTAATAAAATGAAGTAAATACTAATTTAATGCCATTTGTATTTGGCTTTAAAAATGCAAATGTTATATTAGAAAATTTACTTCATTTTATATAGATGATATAATTGAATATATAAAGACAAAACGGAGGGATATCTAATATTCCTCCGTTATTTATAACTATGAATGAAGTTTTTTGGGGTTGATTAAGTGAGACAGTATTTAAAGATGATTTTAGAACTCCCCTTTGCTGTTAAATGGTTTCTCATGACCGAGTGCCTTTTTGGTTTTTCGATAGGAGTCTGGAATCTATCCTTGAATTTTCACCTTAAAGTCTATGGACTTTCGGATATCAACATAGGGGCAATTCTATCCTTTGGCTTATTTGTAACTGCCTTTGTTTCTGTATTGGCAGGAACACTTGGAGACAGAATAGGCTACAGACCTGTTATGGTCATTGGGTGCGTGGTACAGGGAACCGGTATGCTTGTAATCGCATTGGGTTCGGGTTATCAGCTGTTCTATGGCGGCCAATTACTGTACGGTGCCGGCAGTGCTTTTATTTTATCTTCAGAATTTCCTTTTATAACCGGTTTGGTAGAGGAAAAGTTCAAACAGCTGGTTTATAATCTGTTGATATGCGCTTATCTTACTGCTATGGTATTCGGAAATATATTGGGCGGAATTTTCCCTTCGTGGTTTAGTCATATGAAGGACCCCTATCTAATCCAGGTGGCCGTATGCGGTATTTTATTCATACTGATGGGAGTTGGAAGATCAATGCTTCCCAGCCATAGGGCTGTTGTAAGTAAAAGGAGAAATTTTTCATTCATACTTAAGGATAAAAAGCTTCTTAGCTATGTCCTTTATGGTTTTATTGCCTCGATATGCTTTAATGAGATTTCATCTATGCTTAATATAGTTTTCCGCGATCGGTATAAACTACCGGATAGCACCATAGGCGTTATATATTCCATGATTTCTATCTTGGGCAGTTTGGCTGTTTTCATTGTCCCAATGCTTGTGGGCAGATATAAAAATTCAGGAATTGCAGCACTGGCAACCATTATTCAGGCGATTTCCTATACCATGATGGCATGGGCCGGATTGGGGATTTTTATATTCCTTGCAATGAATCGAGCCTTCTTTGGAACATTAATCCCAGGAACAATCGACAGTTCAATGCTCCAATCTGTTGATGCGAATGAAAAGGGAGCATATTCGGGTATGAGGATATTTGCAAATAATATGGGTATGGCTGTAGGCTCGGCTATGGCAGGTGCATTCCTGATGAACAGACAGTACCCTGCAATGATGCTGACAGGCGGAGGGATTGCTTTTCTACAGGCTGTAATATACATTTTTATATGCAAGAGATATACTGAGGCTTAAAAATAATTGAGAATTGAGAGTTTAGAGTTTGGGGTTTAGAGTTGGGAGTTCAGAGGTATAGTTGATTTTAAGGGGGATATATGCAGCGGGTTGTTTTTCTTGTTGATATGAATGCCTTTTTTATAAGCTGCGAAGCATCCAGAAGCCCTGCTTTAAGGGATGTTCCTGCTGCGGTGGCCGGTGATCCCAAAAACCGTTCAGGGATTATTCTGGCTGCAAATTACGAGGCGAGAAAATATAAGGTCAAGACAACCATGGTCATCCACGAAGCTAAAAAACTTTGCCCAAATCTAGTACTTGTTCCTCCAGATCATGATTTCTACAGCCAAAAATCCAAAGAGGTCATGAATATACTTTCACGGTATTCTCCTCTGATACAGCAGAATAGCATAGATGAGGCTTGGATGGATTTGACCGGCTCTAAAGCTTTGCTTGGGGAACCACTTGAAATTGCCCGCAGTATTATGGATACTATTTTGAATGAGCTGGGTCTTTGGTGCTCCGTAGGTATTTCCGACAACAAGTCTCTCGCAAAAATGGCGTCGGAATTCAAGAAACCTCTTGGAATAACCGAACTTTACCAAAAAGATGTAAAAGAAAAATTATGGCCTCTGCCGGTAAGGGATATGTATGGTATCGGCAGACAGACCGAAGCAAGGCTCCTGAATCTGGGTATCTCCAAAATTGGTGATATTGCCGGCTGCGATTCCAAACTGCTTGTTAAAATCTTTGGCAAATATGGCGCAGAAATGTACAGACTTGCAAATGGTATCGACAATTCTCCGGTGGAACCCAATACCTTCGGAGACAGTAAATCTGTAGGCCGCTCAACAACACTTCGGGATGATATAACGGATATCGACTATGCAAAAAAAGTTCTTCTCCAGCTTGCCGAAGAGGTTGGGGCTGATGCACGAAGATACGGCAGCAAGGGCAGAACAGTTTCGATTGAAATAAAATATTCGGATTTCAAAACTATAACAAGACAAAAATCAATTCCTGCCACATTTCTGACGAGAGAAATATATAATACAGGTGCCGGCCTTTTGGACAAATATTGGGATACAACACGTCCCGTAAGGCTTTTGGGCATTTCTCTCAGTAATTTTGAAGACAAGGATTTAAGGCAGATGTCCATATTTGATACTTTGGAAAACGAACAAAATGTAGACAGGACCAAAAAAGAGGAACAGCTTGAAAAGACAATTGATAAATTAAGGCAGAAATTCGGAGACGAAAAGATCAAAAGGGCTAAAACCATCAAATGATTACCATATCAAAAAAGGTCTGCTTATTGTCAACATAAAATAATTCATAAAAAATGCCTTTGTTTACTGTAGGTTTTTATTATTGATAATCATGTATAGTTATTGCATAATTTCATATATCGCAGAAAAGGCATGATTAATACTTTAAATATAGAAACTTCCGGGGCTGTATATATGATAAATCAAAATACATTTCTTTCAAAGGTAAAAGCTCTTCTTTTCAGAAATTTCAGCAATATGTCGCAAGACAGCAGGAATATTATGTTGTTTACTTTTGAAGGCGTTCTTATAACTTTGGTTAACAATATGATCAACAATAATAACAATCTTTTCGCCACAAGGTTAGGTGCCACTGATTTTCAGGTGAGCCTTGTCACTTCGCTACCCCAGTTTGTCGGCATATTGGTGTTAATCCCGGGCGGGATATTGACCGATAGAATGCTGAATAAAAGAAAAATGGTAATCATATCCCTTATGTGTCTGACCGCGGCATACATTGCCATAGGCTTTGTTCCGGAGATGGGAAAATACAGGTATTTTGCATTTTTGATACTGCTCTCGCTCTCAGCCGGCCCCATGACAATGTATAATGCCACCTGGCAGGCGTACTTCTCAGATGTGGTTCCTCTTGAAAGTATGAACAGGACTTACTCAGTAAGAATAAAGGGTACGTTTCTTATAAGTATTATAGCCCCTGTATTTACAGGGCTTTTGCTTGCATCAGCCTCCTCCAACAGCGGAAAAATCAGATTTCATCAAAGCTTTTTCTGGGCGGCGGGATTGCTTCTGATATTTCAGATTCTTGTGCTGAAACGGATAACAGGTGGTAATGTCAAGTCACATGAAGGCATACGTTTTAAGGATCTGATAAAAACAGCCTCCGGTTTGGCTCACAATAAAAGATTTATGGGCTTTATAGGAGTGGCATTGTTTTTCTATATGACATGGCATACGGACTGGACTCTATACTTTATAGGGCAGGTCAAATACCTTAAGATGAATGAGGCGTGGCTGGGTTATGTCAATGTTGGGGGCGCTCTTGTACAGTTTCTGACAATAAGCTTTTGGAGCAGGATAAATGAAAAGACAGGGGTACGCTTTCCGATTATATTGGGCAGCCTTGGTCTGGCGTTATGTCCTATGGCTATGATAATTGGTACAAGTATTAAATCCGGTATGGGAGCCACAGTATTTTTAATACTTAATACCATTTTCAATTTTGCATATGCAACCGTTATGCTTAATATCCTTCAATGCCTCATTCAGGTTATACCGCAGGTAAATAAGACTCTAAGTATTTCCATATATAATGCGCTAGTCACATTATCCAATGCTGTTATGCCAATTGTCGGCGTGCAGATTTATGCCGCCTTCGGATCGGACAGAAAGGCACTTCAATTAACCTTCCTTATAGTTTTCACGGCAAGAATTATAGCAACCGGCTTATGGGCGTTAAGATGGTGGAGACACAGAAAGGAAATAGACTGGTGATACACGGAAATCGGAAACCCGATTAAGCCGACATTTATTGCTTTTTTCACAACAATATCATATCCATTGATATTTTTATCGCTTACATATAAATTTCATGTACCTTGTATTTATTTTTATCCAGAAGAGAACTTTAATAACGAATTTACGTCTATATGGGAGTATAGTAAATCTATCCTTACAGGATGATATTTATACTTTTAAAGACTTGAATCAACACGATGAAAAGGGTTTAATAAGTTTCAGTTTTTACACGCAGCAGTTTTTTTACCAGTAAATATAATACCAGGAGGAAGTTATGATTACAAAGTTGAAAAAGGCATCTGTCATATTGACGATTGCAGCATTACTGATTGTTGTACTTTTAGCAGGTTGTTCAAGTTCGAAAAATCCCTCGGACTCATCTGCCGGGGAAATTGTATCTGGAACTGCATCAACAAGCGCAGCTGTAAATGGTACGGGTTATTTGCAAGGGAATGATACTTCAAAAGCTGCTTCTGACAGCCAATCAGTTACTGTAAATGATTCAAGCACAGCCATGACTAGTGGAAATGGAGCTTCAAGCAACGGCCAGACCAACGCTAATGTTGGTAAGAGTGATTCTAATCAGGAACAGGATACTGTGGTTTATAATAATTCCCAATACGGTTTTAATTTTACTCTGCCTGAAAGCTGGAAAGGTTTTAGAATTATAACAGATAAATGGAAAGGCCTGTCTCAAGGTCAAACCAATGATGATGTACCTTATGCAACAGGCCCGATAATTACTATACGTCACCCTTTGTGGACATCTGCAAATCCCAGGCAGGATATTCCGATAATGATCTTTACAATAAACCAGTGGAATGAGCAGCAGCAGGATAAATTCCATATCGGTGCAGCTCCCATTGGACCAAGCGAACTTGGACGGAATTCCAAATATGTATTCGCACTGCCGGCGCGCTATAATTTTGCCTTTCCTACAGGATACCAAGAGGTGGAGAAAATTATAAACAGTAAGCCTCTCAAGCCGCTGAACAAGTAGAAAAGTGTCCGAATGGGAACAATAAGAATACTTTTTATTTGATTGTTATAGATGGTATAAGAATTTTTCCTAAAAGAAAAGTACTTATACCATTTATATTTTATAAAAATAGTTTTGCATTTTAATAATATTAAGATAAATTATTGACATTTGATTATGGTAGAACTAAAATATATTTAGTAAATTACTAAATTAGTAAATTACTAAATATTCTTTTAATTGGACTTAAAGGAGGTAAGCTTATGAAAATTCCTACAAGTTTAAAGCATAAACCTGTTATAGTATCTGAAAATTATGAAAATGTAGATGGAAGATACGCCTATAATTCCGACGCCAAGGGTCTGTCCCTGGGATTAGCACAGTGGAATGACCGTGGGAAGGTTGACATATCAGCCAAGGTATGGAGATACACAGGCGAAAAGTGGTCCCGCCAATCAGAGGAACTTCCGCTTCACCGTGTAATAGACCTTGCAATACTGGTATGCCGGGCTAAATTACATTTCCAGGAAGAATCCTACAAATATGAAAAGCTGTTTGACAAGGAAAAGCCTGTCATAGACAGAATCGGCCTGCAGGGGGATGCCATGACAGTTTCGGTTTGTACCGAAAATGAAAGAATAGATGAGGATATAAAACTATTCAGCCAGGCACTGAGTGTAGATGATGAACTAATAGGAGAAAGGCTGCATGTGTTATCCCGCATTTTGAAGGAAATGGGATACTGAAGTTGTAAGACAGCAAAATGAAAGGACAGATATTGATATGGATAAGAAAAATCGCAAGGAACTGCTGGAACAATACAAGCAGATCAAAACCTATATGGGAGTTATAAAAATAACTAATAAAAATAACGGTAAAATTTTCATTGCAGGTTTCCCCAACCTGAAAAACAAATGGTTGACCCTCCAGAGCCAGCTGGAAATAAACAGGCACGTTAACTCTCAACTGCAGAAGGATTGGAACGAAATGGGGCCTGAGGCCTTTACCTATGAAGTACTGGAGGAAAAGGCAACCGACAAGGTTGTTGACGTTCGTTGGGAGGTTAAACAGCTTGAAAAGAAGTGGTTGGAGAAATTACAGCCATTTGGTGAAAAGGGCTATAACAAGCAACCGGTTGAGTAGGCATTAAAGATTTTAATTAAGAATTATGGAAGAGAATAGAATAAGGTTTTATACGGGTAAAGAATAATTAAAGAAAGAGGCTGCTGCAAAATTGGCATAAATATTAACCCAATTATGCAGCAGCCTCTGTAAAATTTGTCAAGCTTTTTTTAATGTCATTAAGGCTACTTGCCAACTGTAAATATAGAACCAAGGCGTATACCGTATTCCAAGCCGTTTGAGATAAGAGAACGGTCAACTCCGAATTGGTGCAATGGCTTTGAAGTTCTAAAAAGCCTGTCGGTTGGATTTATGAGTAGAACAGCATGGAAATTTACCTGCCAGCCCTTTTGAACAGGCGGATTACAAAAATATGAATATGTTATTGTAGTAGAAAAGTTTGCCGGCAAAGTAAAAATCTGCGTTCCAAGACTCATAGAATCCTGGGTAACTATTGTTTTGGTGAGTGTGATGGCTTTACCTGCGTCCGGTCCTGATGGAATTGGTGTTCCACACGAGAAACATACGGAGGAACCTTTAACGTTTAAACACTCAAGAAAGATCATGACCTGGCATTGGGTAGTGCCTGTTGTTACATTAAATGTTCTGTTAAAGGTAGGTATATCCTGCTGAACAAGCTCAACATTTCTCCAAGCCATATTAGGATGATTTTGAATATATGTAGCCAGGGCATTCATGTCGGCTATATCGCCATCCTCCGGCAGAGGATTGGGATTCTGTTCGGTGATAACCCTGGATATAAGGCAATGGTGCTCAGTATCATTAGGAATATATGTAAAAGGTTGATTCGGTACCATTATATCTCCGCTTTTTTCAGCAGCAGCCTGGATATATGTCTGACCAGCGCTTGTTTTCATCTGGTTGTCTTTCCATAAGGACGGGAATAAGAATAGATGCGAAGGACAGTAATACAATTCGAACTTGGCATTTGTACCTGATGGTGCCAGGTTTTTACCCCTAACGTAAAAATAGTTTGGTTGATAAAGAACCGTTTGTTTTCCTACATCAGGCCCATTCCAATTACCTGTCAATGTGCTTACAGGATTCTCCATAACACCAAGACCGTTAGGAATGATATCCGGAGATTGTGTCCATCCCCCATCTGCGGGTATTTTACCGGTATCCTGAAAATTTTTTCTCATGTAAACATCATTCCAAATACTATCCTGCATTAAAAACACTCCTTTACAAAACAATAAGTAATTGTCACAAATGATATCGTTTTACACACTTATTATATGTCAGCATATATGACGTGTCAATATTCGCCAAAATATTTTATCATTTTACTGAATTATATATAATATTTTATAAAAATTTAGCTGTAATCTGCTATTTTACTATATTGATGTCAACTGATAAGATTAAATAGAATGCTATTAGCTTAATATCAATCAGAAGATCAGTATTGATTTTAGTAGGCAATGTGTCATAAATAATGTAAAATGTGTGTTGGCTATTCTTTCGAATTTGTCATATATAATGTAATAATATTGAAAAATGGTAATTTGTGTGTTAATCTGGTATTGAATTAGAAGAGTAACTTTTATTTTCGTTCATATTTTAAAGCTGTATAAAAATGTAGTGTTTAGACTACCGGAGGTAAA
>JAUZPR010000031.1 GCA_030705825.1 Bacillota bacterium
AACCTGCAATTACGATAAAGCCATGCATGACCTCCATTATCATGCCTCCTCGCTTAAAACGATGATTGAAGCTTCCTTCGTATGGCTAAAAAAAGAAAACTTATTGTGACTGGAGGTGGATTATGTCTATGACGAGAGAAGTCATACAAAAGCCGCTTGAGTATGTTGATGTCAAATATGAACCGGAACACAAGGAACTGTTTGAAAATCGCTATATCCGGCTGTATCGCGCCACCATAAAGCCTGGTGGCAAAACGCTGTATCACCGCCATACCGAAGATACGGTTTATGTTGTCATTCACGGAGGCGTAATAGGTACACAAGTTGTCGGCTCTAATAGATATTCGATGGAATTTCCGAAATCCTTCGGAATACTAAAAAAAGTTAGCTGGGGAATCAGGAATCTGCTCACCGGTTATATATTAATGCCCGATAGTTTTTTCTTCGTGATGAGGCATAAAAGCCTGCCGGTTGTGCACAGGGCAGCTGCTTCTTCAGAAAATTCAAAAGATATCATCATGATCGGAGCGGAAATCAAGACAACAGCCGGCAAACCTGTTCAAATAGCATTAGACAGAGACAATTATAAGAAAGAATTTGAGACCGATCATTTTGCTATCTTAAAACTTAAACTAAGGCCTGGAGAATCGACAGGATTACAAGTCTGTCAATTACCTAGCCTGATCGTCACGTGCTGCGAGGTTTTATATGAAATAACAAATGGTTCTGCGACACACATAACGGGGAAGTTGACTTCTGGTGGGTTTTTATGGAGCGAATGTGGAGAAAGCATAAGTATAAGCAACAAAGGGCAACTCGATGCGACTGCTTATTTTATCATTATCAAGGAGTAATAGCTTAATACAAGCAGATACCATGCGGTTTAACGCCGTATGGTATCGCTATTATGAGGAATTCCCACCAATTATCATTATTTGCGCAAAGCAGCCTTCCTGGGAGTCGATATGCAATACTTCAATGCACCAAACTTGCAGGAATCAATGCAACTACCGCATAAAATGCAATCGTCATCTACTATCTCACCGCAAGAAATTTTTTTGGCTACATCAATATCCATTGGACAACTTTTGCTGCATACCCCACAGCTTTTACATTTATCCGCATTTGTTTTTATTCTTAAACCGGGAAGATGAAGCATATCGCGTATTCTTTTACCGATGATCAGAATGGGAGCCTGCCAGCAAACGTATTTGCAGGATGCAAATTTACCGAAAATTATTGCCAATGGAACAATAAACATTATCGCTCCAACCGTCAATAGTAGTCTTTTTTGAATGGATATATCCGCCATGCCGAATGACAGATCAATCTGAGTAAAGCCCTTAAGTATGTAACCAACAACTATGACCGACATCCAGGCGAAAAAAATAAAATATTTGATGTATTTGGCTTTGGAATTTTTCACTTTTTTCTTTACAAAGAAACCGGTGATTTCCTGTATACCACATCCCGGGCAAAACCATGCACAATATGCCCTGCCAAAAAACAGTGAAAACACAAATATAATAATAAAGGAAAAGAAGCTGGCATTAACAATGCCCTTGCTGGAAGCCAGAACAATGATTACCGGCGAGAAAAGCAGGTGAAATACCAGTAGACAATGAAACAAAATGGCAGTAAAGATAACAATCGCTTTTCGTGGTTTATTATAACTCATTCTTAATACGTCCCCCCTTAATAGTATTAACCGACTGTGTGAGTAAAATTATCGGCAATCACATTAATCAGATAACTCATGACATCAGGGAAAACAGTATTGCCTATTTCGTCCTGGTGTGTTGTCAGTAAAAAAAGGCATTTTACCACATTAGCAAGCAGGTATGCGTCAACCTTGATTATGGTGCCTTCAGATTGCCATTTACTTATGGCTATAGCCAGAGGAGTGATGATATCCATTGCTTCGCTGTTTTCACTATCCGCAGTAATTCTTCTGTAAACGATTTGATATTCTTCCGGTATCAGCATAAGCTTCAATATTGGATTTGTCTGCATACTATCAACAGCCTGATGCAAAAACTTTCGAAAAAATTGATTGAACGGCAGCCCTGGCGTTTCAGCAGTAATGTCCTTAATGGGAACGGAGCCTGCTATTTCTTGCTTTAATATTTCAAAATACAGTGCTTCCTTCGACTTGAAAAATATGTAGAAACTCCCTTTGGCAATACCAACTGAATTAGTCAGGTCTTCAATAGTCGTCTTTTTTACACCCGCTTTAGAGAAAGCTTTTCTTGCGTTATCCATTAGTTTTTGACGGATTATCTCTTTTTCTTTTCCTGTAAACTCTTTAATAGCAATCACCCCAAGCTAGAAAACGTATGACCAATTTGTATTTATGTTCATAATAGCATCATTGTTGTTTTGCGTCAAGGGAGAAAACAGATATCCGGTATAATTATGGTTTTATATTAGTGTTGGTTTGTGTCCCTAAATTTAGATTTGTTGTTGTCAGGTTATTTGACCTACAAATGTACTTTAATGAGTATATATTGTATAATAATGTAAACGTTATACCTGACATTACTCAAAACTTCAAAATGGAGAATCTGTGATGAACATTTCGCGACTGGAGAAAAGTTTTTTAAAGAAGGTTATATCAAATGAAAAGTTTATAAATATAATATTATGCATAGTTCCCCTGGTTACAGCTTTATTAATCCAGATTGCCGTTTTAGTTTTGGGTAAAGCTGTACACAAATTGACAGCATCGGGACAAGAAATGAGTACGGACTACCAGGAGATAGTTTCTATTATTGCCGCTGTTATCTGCATTATTACTTTTTCAAGGTGGTACAAGAAAATAAAGCACGAAAAAATACCTGCTATTAAAAGTATTTTTTCCTTTAAATTGATTTTATTGTTAGTATTTCTTGGCGTTTGCCTTGAACTGGTAGTATCCCTGATCTTAGTCTTTTTAAGCGGGCCCGGTAACAGCTCGTCAAGTGATTCGGCAAGTCAGGTTACGGTAATGACAATTATTTTTGAAGTGTTATTTGCTCCCATATCAGATGAACTTATATTCCGGGGCGTAATGTTGAATATATGCAGAAACCATATGCCGTTAGCCTTAGCTAATATCCTTCAGGCAATAGCATTTGGAATCTATCACGGTAATCTGGTTCAAGGTATTTACGCATTGGTTTTGGGATTATTCCTGGGATACCTGATGATTTGGTTTGGCTCGTTATTAGTTCCAGTCTTTTTACATGTGATTATTAATCTAACAGGTAATTTAATGTTTCTATTACCTGAAAGTTTAAAGGCATATGGTTTGGTAATATTTATTCTCAGTGTCATAATTATTACTTTTAATATAATTCTTATTAAAAAGCAAAGTGTATTATCCAAAAATAGTTTTAAGCTGCCGACCTTTTTCAGGGATAACTGATTTTATCTTATAATGTTTTGTAATAATACGGTAGCAGATTGTGCCGAGGATATTATTAATTGCTGTTAATTTTGCTCCTTAAAAAATTTACGATTAACTCATTAACAACCGTAGGTTGATCCTGATTGGAATTGTGACTTGCATTTTGGATTATATACAGAGTAACATTAGGGTCGCTTTTGGCCCAAGGTCGGGCAACTTTTCTAATATTGCCCAGCCTGTCGTTCGAGCCGCATAGCAGCAGAACAGGCTGCTTAAACCTGTAAGTATTATCCTCGTGCAGACAGTTGCCTGCCGATTCCATCATTATATTGACAAAAGTGTTTTTATCCAGTCTGCTGAAGCAATCCTGGATATATTTTCTTACGCTGTCATTATTTGAACTTGCATTAGCACTTTGCTTTATCAGCGACTTCCATGGATAGCAGTTGAATAGAAATCTTGCAGACTTAAGAGAGCATTTTTCAACAAAAGTAAGCTGCCCTGTGTTTTTTGTACAATCAATAAGCACTGCTTTATCTACAAGCTCCGGATAATAATACGCTATTTCCTGTGCCAGATTCCCCCCTAGCGATTGGCCGATCAAAGCAGCTTTTTTTATATTATATAGCTCATAGAGCCTTAAACAGTCTTTAATCATTTCCTTAAAATCAAAACTTTTTCCTTGCTTTAGTTTTGACATTCCATGTCCCCGGGCATCCCATGCTATTATATTGTATGTATGGTCAACCACTTCAAACTGAGCTTGAAACATTTCATGATCGACACCTGCCCCATGAAAAAACAGGATCCATTTATCTTCTGTTCCTTCTCTGTACCAGTAATGAATATCGCAATCCAGATTATTAAAAATTAAGTGACGCATATTTTGTGCCATGTTTTATACCTCCTCAAGAAACTTTTTGTAGTACCGTTTTTTCAGAGAGTCCATCATTTTCTGAAATTCAGGTAAAATCTCATTTAATTTTTCTGGATCTAAATCTTCAATGCCGCGCATACAGCCTTCTGCGACATGAAGGATTATATTAATCAGGATTGGTATATCATTTTCATCTTCAAATGGTTCACTGCTAATGAGATTTAACCATTCTTTTTTTCCGAATTGCGTCATTTGATTTTTCATAATACTTATCTCCGAAGCAACCTCATTATTCGTCTCGTAATAAACCCGTGCAGTGAACCTTAAAAGGAAGGGATAGTTTTTGAGCAATCTCATTCTGCGTTCGACCTCGAGATTTACTGCGTCAAACAGATCTATCCTCTCCTTGCTGTAACTTTTGGTTTTGTCTTTATTCATAAATTCTACCGCTTTCTTAAATAAAAACAGATAAAATTCTTTTTTGTTTTTAAAGTAGTAAAACAGCAGAGATTTAGAGATACCGGCCTCTTCGGTAACGGCGGCCATAGACGCTTTTTTGTATGGATATATGGAAAACAATTTGTAGCCCGCGTTCAAGAGCTTATTCTGCTTTTCCTCGGGCAGCTGAAAGTAATTTTGATTCATATTTTTCCCCCGTTTGACCAAAACGGTCAGTAGATTACTATTATTCTATATCCACTGACCGTTTTTGTGAAGACTACCGGGCTTATATTAATTCCAAGAACAATTTTTTGATGTGTCTGCAAAATTTTTAAAGATTAAATGAATAGAAATCTAAAGCCTGAAGTATTTTTATTCATTCCGCAGCCCCAATTGTTTCCGAAAAATATCAAAAAAACAAATACAAAGATAAGTATGCCGCAGTTTGCAAACAAATCGCCGCCTGAGCTGCATGAGTTTGTTCCTCTCATTTTAATAACCTCAAATGTTTAATCGATACAATATTGTATTCCAATACCTTTAGCCTTGTTACGGCATATTTTAATACTTTCTGTAATATGTTATAAAAGGGCAATAATATTACCCGACGGTTATATTCTTAAAACCTTGGAAAATAAGTACTTTCATGAATGCTTTATTGGAACAGGTGTAAAAATATGGTATAATCCATTAACGAAAATACTTATAAGGTTCCGGGAGGTATTATGAACAAGCTTCTACAGTTCAAAATAGAAGAAACAGCTAATTATTTTGCCAAGTATAACCGTACCGAAAATGAAGTATACCTTCTGAATCTTATTCTTGACCTTGGCAAGGAATATAACAAACTGGTTGAAGAATATAACCAGCTTTTATATAAGACCAACGGTTCTCTTAAATCAAATCAGGTAAGACAGTATAGCACGGCTTCCTTTTCAGCAGGAAAAAGGGTTTAAAATCCACGTATGTCACTATTTATAAAGGTCCTTTCTTTTTTTAAGAAGATAAAGGTTTATTTTTCATTTCTGAAATCAATCTTCCAGATTTATTGACAACAAAACTATTATATATTAACATTGTATTAATCTTATAGGAATACTGGGATATTTCTGGAATATATAAATACTAAAGCATATCATTTTGAAAATCTTAAATCGGTTAAAAAGGATGAGAACATATGCCTATAAATATACCGGATAATTTACCGGCAGCTGAAGTTCTGAATAATGAAAACATATTTTTTATGACTGAAAACCAGGCTTACCACCAGGATATAAGACCGCTTAAAATAGCCATACTTAATTTAATGCCCACTAAAATAACTACAGAGACACAGATACTCAGGATGCTGGGAAATTCACCTCTGCAGGTTGATATTGTATTACTTCACCCTAAGACCCATACATCAAAAAACACTCCTGAAGAACATCTGGTAAAATTCTATAATACCTTCGACGAGGTCTGCAGTACAAAATTCGACGGTATGATAATCACCGGGGCTCCCGTTGAACTGATGGAGTTTGAGGAGGTCAATTACTGGGAAGAATTGAAGGAAATTATGGAGTGGAGCAAGCATAATGTCTATTCTACTCTTCATATATGCTGGGGTGCACAAGCAGGCTTATACTATCATTTCGGAATACCAAAGCATCAACTTCCCGATAAAATGTTCGGCGTTTTTGCCCACAAGGTGAACAAGCAGAATGTAAAGCTTTTGCGGGGTTTTGATGATGAATTTTATGTACCGCATTCAAGGCATACTGAAGTCAGAAGAGCTGATATAGAAAAGGTCGATTCCCTGAACATACTGTCAGAATCTGATGAGGCAGGCATATATATAGTGGCTGCAAACAGCGGACGTCAAATATTCGTTACAGGCCATTCCGAATATGATCCTCTTACACTTAAATCGGAATATGACAGGGACATAGAAAAGGGCTTGGATATTAATGTCCCGAAAAACTATTTTCCCGGGGACGATCCCACAAAACCTCCCTTTGTAAAGTGGAGGAGCCATGCAAATCTTCTGTATTGTAACTGGCTAAACTATTATGTATACCAGGAGACGCCTTACGATTTAAGCGAATTGAAATAAAAATTATTTTTTGCGAGAGGGATATTTTGCCCTCTCTTTTTTTACTTTGGACCGGATATATTATAATTTCCCACTGTAGAGAGCAAAACTGCGGCACAAGCGGCAGCTGTATAATTTTTTAGAAAGTATTTTAATTAAGTAATTATATGGTATAGAATATTAACTGTAAAATAAACGAAAGTTGTATTTGCAAATATGCCTTCTTAGATTTTACCAGCTTTCGCAATTTCGACGAAAATTAATATATGGGGGAGTGAAGGTATTGGATAGAAAGGCTGTTAAATGGATATCAATAATTGTAGTGATTGCATTTTTATTAACAATAGTAGGAACAATTGGAGCTTCATTATTTTCCGGGAGGTAGTTTCCAATGGGCGAAATTGTAGGTTCATACATCTATCCTCATCCACCGATTATTATTCCAGAGGTGGGTAAGGGAGAAGAGGCTGCGGCTCTAAAAACGGTAGATGCCGTTAAAAAGGCTTCTGAAGATATAAAAAAGGATCAACCCTCCACAATTATAATTACTACTCCTCATGGACCGGTATTCCAGGACTATATCCACATTTCGGTACATAAAAGATTAAGCGGTGATATGGGTAAATTCGGTGCCTCAAATGTAAGCCTTGAATTTGAAAACAATGTTGAACTGGCGGCCAGAATATCCACAATAGCCTCCAAAGAAGGAATAATGGCCGGTGGTATAGATGACGGACTTGCCAGAAAATATAATATATCTCGTAAGCTTGACCATGGGGCTCTCGTACCTTTATATTTCGTAAATAAGGTATACAGCGGTTTTAAACTGGTGCATATAGCAATAGCAGGTCTTCCGTTTGAAGATTTATACCGGTTTGGTATGTGTATAGCAAAAGCTGTCGAGGAATCGGAGGAACGCGTTGTATTTCTGGCAAGCGGAGATCTGTCACATAGGCTGTCGGAAGAAGGTCCTTACGGCTACAGTGAATACGGCCCCCAGTTTGATAAAGCATTTATAGATAGTATTAAGAATATCAATATAGAAAAACTAATCAGAACGGATGAGGCTTTCTGTGAAAATGCAGGTGAATGCGGTCTGAGATCGTTTTTAATGATGTTCGGAGCACTTGATGGTTATGAGTTGAAATCCGAGGTCTATTCCTATGAAGGGCCATATGGAGTAGGCTATTCCATCGCCCGTTTCTCAAAGGGCGGTAAAGACCCCGAAAGACAGCTCCTGAAAAAGCTCAGTGAAAGCAACCGTATGGAAATGGACAAAATCCGCAAAAACGAAGATTCCTATGTTTCCCTGGCTAGAAATTCGCTCGAAGCCTATGTCAGAAATAATCAAACAATCGATGTACCCAAAGGATTGCCTGAAGAGATGTTAAAAAACAGTGCGGGAACCTTTGTTTCAATAAAGAAAAGCGGTCAGCTTAGAGGATGCATAGGAACAATATCACCTGTAAGAAGGAATATCGCTGAAGAAATAATTAATAATGCCATAAGCTCGGGCACAGGCGATCCGAGATTTGAACCGGTTGAAGAAGACGAGCTGGATAAGCTTGTTTACTCGGTAGACGTGCTGGGAGAACCCAAGTCCATAAATTCAATAGAAGAGCTGGATGTAGTAAGATACGGTGTTATTGTACGAAAAGGCAATAGATCAGGTCTGCTGCTCCCCAACCTTGAAGGTGTAGACACTCCCGAAAAGCAGGTATCCATAGCCCTTCAAAAAGCAGGTATAAATCCTGATGAAAAATACAGCATGGAAAGGTTTGAAGTTATAAGACACAAATAAAGGCAGTTGGCAGTGTACAGTGTACAGTGTACAGTTAAAGACCAGTTGACAATTGACAGTTAGAGTCAGGGTGAACGGTTAAAAAGGATATAGCTGTAGGGGCGGATTCTATATCCGCCCGTTTAGGATATTAATAGGGGAAATTCCTTATCCGTATCGTTGCTATGCGGCTCTGCTCCGCTCGTTCGGGATTTTCTTCAGGACGTACCCTTCTGAACTTCTAAAGGATTTCAGGTGTACGGGCGAGCATTGCTCGCCTGCCAAATTTACATTGTACCCCAAACTCCGAACCCCAAACCGTGAACTTTTAAGGAGACGTTATGAGCAAGCTTGCCATGTTTTTTGAAAAAATAGAGGACAAAAAGGTGCACTGTTATCTTTGTCCCCACCAATGTGTAATAAAACCTGATAACATTGGTACCTGCAGGGTTCGTAAAAATATTGACGGCCAGCTTTATTCCTTGAATTACGGCAAGATTGCATCGGTTTCGTTGGATCCCATAGAAAAAAAGCCACTAAAACGTTTTCATCCGGAATCATATATTCTATCGACAGGAACCTTCGGCTGCAATCTCAAATGTTCTTTCTGCCAGAACTGGAGTATTGCACATCAAAACCCCGATACTGTTGATGCAACTCCCGGAGATATTGTCACTGCTGCTTTAAATGCAAGAAAAGAAGGCAACATAGGCATTGCTTATACTTATAATGAGCCGTCCATATGGTATGAGTTCGTTTATGATACATCCAAGGCTGCAAAAGAGGCCGGACTTCTCAATGTTCTGGTAACCAACGGTTTTATCACTCGCGAACCTCTGCTTGAGCTTTTACCTTATATAGATGCAATGAATATAGATGTCAAGGCATATACAAACACTTTTTATAAAGATATATGCAAGGCAACTCTGGATAACGTTAAGGAGACTGTAGGATTGGCAGCCGGAAAATGCCATGTGGAAGTAACTACACTGGTAATACCCGGACTTAATGATTCCATTGAGGAAATTGAAGAATTATCCTCCTGGCTGGCTTCCATCTCTCCCGAAATACCCCTTCACCTCTCAAGATTCTTTCCAAACTATTTAATGAAGGACCGGCCTGTAACACCTGCGCAAACCTTATACAACGCAAAGGATAAGGCTAAAGAGTATCTGAAATATGTTTATGTAGGTAATGTGCGATAAACACTTGACATATAACCTGCCTGCAATTACAATACCTGTATGAAATTGTAATAATATTTTTAACTAAAAATTATTAATTATAGCTTACAAAAGTAATGAAAACAGGGTATAATTCTTATAAGAATTATTATGGCCCGATTTTTTATTCTTATGGGAATAAGGGTGTGAGGTTTTGCAGGATATTTTCTCAAGTTTGAATTTAGGCAATTTAATTAATAATATCGGTAATTATCTGGATATAAAAAGTCCGCTTGACATAATCAAAACCATTGTGGATATAGGAATAGTTTCTTATATAATCTACAAGGGTATTCTTCTTGTACGCGAAACCAGGGCGCTTCAGCTCATCAAGGGATTCGCCATAATTCTTGTTGCCTATTATTTGAGTGATTTGCTGCAGCTAAGGACTATTGAATATATTTTTAAAAACACTTTCCAAATATTAAGCCTTGCACTTGTTGTTATTTTTCAGCCCGAGCTCAGAAGAGGATTGGAGCAGATAGGCCGAAGCCGATTAAAAGGCTTTTTCGGGTTTGATGAAAGCAATACGGCTATACAGGTTACCGCATATATAGAGGAAATTATAAGAGCGGCTACAGAAATGTCAAAGACCCGTACAGGTGCACTCATTGTAGTTGAAAGAGATACAAAAATCGGTGAAATAATAAATACCGGAATTCAGCTCGATTCTAATGTAACAACCGAACTTCTTATAAATATATTCACACCAAATACACCATTACATGACGGAGCAGTGGTAATTAGAAACAACAAAATCAAAGCCGCAGCCTGTTTCCTGCCTTTGACCGACAATCAGAATCTGAGCAAGGAATTAGGTACCCGGCACAGGGCCGCATTGGGAATTACCGAAGTATCCGATGCCATTGTGGTGGTTGTATCCGAAGAGACAGGCAGCATATCTTTCGCCTTAAACGGCGGATTAACAAGAAACCTTACCCCGGATATACTGAGAAAGGCACTTAATAAGAATCTTCTTGAAAAGAATGTTTCAACAAAGAAACTATCCATTTGGAAGGTGAAAGCCAGATGATCAAACTGCTTAGAAAGGACTTATCGTTAAGAGTTCTGTCGGTATTGCTTGCTATATTTCTCTGGTTTATTGTCTCAAATTCAGTAAATCCTATCAAGCAAACTACACTTACAGTTCCACTCACAATAATCAATACCTCCTCCCTGCAGGATAAGGGTATAGTCATAACCGACGAGAAATTTACAAAGAATGTCCTTGTAACCGTGGAAGCAAGAGAAAACCTGATAAATGACCTTACATCTAACGATTTTCAGGTAAATCTGGATTTTTCAAAGATCAATTCGGTTTCGGACAATGAAATTACCGTTGATCCCCCTGTATATATAGGTAATGAGAATAAGAACAACATTAAAATAATTGATATAAAACCGACAAAAATTAAATTGAGCCTTGAAAAGCAGGGTAAAAATTCTTTCAAGGTTGAAATTATACCCACCGGACAGCCTAAAAAGGGTTACCAGGTTGTAAATACATCTACAGACCCTGATAACGTAATAATTGAAGGGCTTGATTCGCAAATAAACTCGGTAGGTTCAATAAAAGCTTTTGTTGATGTGTCCAATATCAACAAGGACACCGTAATGAAGAAGGACTGCAAGGTATATGATAGAAACGGAAATGAAATACCGGCCTTGAGTAAGGATCTTGCAGTTAATGTAAAAATACAGGTGGCAAAAGAAGTTCCTTTGATCGCTGATGTTAAAGGTATGCCTGCCGATAATTATTCATCGGGCGCGGCAAACACCAATCCACAAACTGTACTAATAACGGGCGCTCCTGAAATTCTGGACAAAATAGATTTTATAAAAACCGAGACGGTTAATATAAATAATAGCACCAAAAATATAGATGTAATGAAAAAAATAAAACTTCCCGACGGAGTCAAGCTGTATTCAGCAGCAAATGAGGTTGAGGTAACAATACCAATTGAGCAGTTGGCAAGCAAAAGTTTTTCAATACCGTCAGACGGAATAACGCTGGTCAATATGGTGAATGATAGTACTTTAAACTACAGCATCCAGGCACAAAGTATTGATATTACCCTGAAAGGCGATAGGCTTTACCTTGACAGCATTGATCTGCCCAGTCTGGCACCAACAATAGATGTGGGGGGCCTGGAAGAAGGCGTTTATAAGCTGCCGCTTAAAGTGGTTCTTCCTTCGACGGTTAATCTTGCACAGAATTATCTGGTTGAAGTGAAGGTTGACAAAAGATAAACCTGGCGTCCAGGTGCGGATAATTCCGTAAATGGATGCAGCATAGGAGCAATATTACAATATGAAGTTTTTAATCAACAATATAAGACTTTCACTTGATGAGGATTTGGAAGAATTAAGGAACGCAGCGGCTAGAAAGCTTAAGCTTTCAAAAAGCAGTATCTTGTCTTTGAAAATTATCAAGGAATCGATTGATGCGAGACGAAAGCCCAATATTACGTTCCTTTATTCTGTAATGGTCGAGGTAGAGGGCAGTCATCCGGTAACTAGAAGTGAAGATATAAGGGTTATGGAAGAAATTCCTGAAGAAGCCCCGGTTAAGGGAAGTGAAAAATTAAAGAATCGCCCTGTAATAGTTGGAAGTGGTCCTGCAGGTTTATTTGCAGGCCTTGTTTTGTCTCAGAACGGATATAAGCCTTTAATACTTGAACGGGGACAGTGTATAGAAAAAAGAACTGAGATAGTGCACAGATACTGGGAAAGAGGTGTCTTGGACAGCCAGACCAATGTTCAGTTCGGTGAAGGCGGAGCAGGCACTTTTTCAGATGGTAAGCTTACCACAAGAATAAATGATACAAGATGCAAAAGGGTGCTGGAGGAATTCCATAAAGCCGGAGCACCTGAAGAAATACTATACAAGGCTAAACCGCATATCGGTTCGGATATATTGAAGGATGTGGTGATAAACCTTAGAAAAAGTATTGAAGCAGCCGGCGGAGAAATACGGTTCAATTCCAGGGTCACTTCACTGAAGCTTGAAAACGGTCAAGTAAATGGAGTAGTTATTAATGAAACAGATGAAATTGATTCCGAAATCGTGATACTTGCAATAGGACACAGCGCAAGGGATACATACTCTTCTCTCTTATCGGCAGGTGTAGCCTTTACTCAAAAGGCTTTTTCGATAGGTGTAAGGATAGAACATCCACAGACTCTTATTGACAGGGCTCAGTACGGTCAAGCCGCCGGACACCCGAGACTTGGCGCATCAGATTACCAGCTTTTCTATAAAACAGGTGAACGTACAGTATATTCGTTTTGTATGTGCCCTGGAGGAGTTGTTGTTGCCTCGGCTTCAGAACCAAATTCCGTAGTAACAAACGGAATGAGCTATTTTGCAAGAGATCTGGAGAATGCCAATAGCGCACTGGTTGTATCGGTAGGACCGGGAGATTTTGAAAATGATCATCCGCTGGCAGGTGTTGAATTCCAAAGAACCTGGGAAAGACTTGCGTTTGATATTGCAGGTAAAAACAGTTCTGCTCCCATCCAGAGACTTGAAGATTTTATTATGGGCAGAAAATCGACCGGGTTGGGAAGTGTAAAACCCAGCTATACCGGGGCTACCGCCTTATCTGATATAAATAAGTGCCTTCCTGAATTTGTGACGGCTTCCATGAAAAAATCCATAGGGTATTTTGATAACAAGCTTAAAGGCTTTGGTATGAAGGATGCCATACTAACAGGAGTAGAAACCAGGACTTCATCACCTGTCAGGATTCCAAGGGGTGAGACACTTGAAGCCGTTAATACCGGAGGCCTTTATCCTGCGGGAGAAGGTGCAGGGTACGCGGGCGGCATAGTAAGCGCTGCTGTAGACGGAATAAGAATTGCCGAGCAGATAATGAAGGTGTATGAACCGCTAATTTAGTTGACAGCTGCGTAAGGGCGGGGCTCTGCTCCGCCCGTTTGGGGTTTGGAGTTGAGAGTTCGGAGTGGGGCGCTGCTCAACACGTTCAGACGTGGTAGGGGCGAATTCCATATTCGCCATTTTAAGAAGAATGTAGGGCGAGGGGCTCTGCTCCGCCCGTTCAGGGATGGCAGGGTGGCTGCATATGGACGCCAATAATGGTAATTTTAGGATATGAAACATTAGGATATTTAGAACTCATCCCCCGACCCCTTCTCTTCCCGAATAGAAGGGGAGAAGAGAAGAAGACAGGGAAATAGGTAATGAGGTGCAGAGGTGTTAGATGTAGGGAACGGTGCCCTCACCGTTCTGTTTGGGTAGGGATATCCGGGAAACGGCAATTAACCAAATTCGCGGTTGTGTATTTCCCCATGTAAAGCTATAATTATATTTGCGTTAATTTTAATTAACGTAAACAGACTTATGATAATAAAATAATTAATGATAATACATATTCAGGGGGTTCATTAAATGGGACGTCTATTTGGAACGGATGGAGTTAGAGGTGTTGCAAATGTGGAACTTACAGCCGAGCTCGCATACAAGTTGGGTCAGGCCGGTGCTTATATACTTACTGCAGAAACTAAACATACTGCCAAAATACTGGTAGGAATGGATACAAGAAAATCAGGCGATATGCTTGAGGCAGCGCTTGTAGCAGGGATATGCTCTGTAGGGGCTGAAGCAATATGTCTTGGAATCATTCCAACTCCTGCAGTTGCTTACCTTACCAGGTTTTATAATGCAGATGCCGGAGTAGTCATTTCAGCGTCACATAATCCTTTTGAATTTAACGGTATCAAATTTTTTGACAGTAAGGGCTATAAATTGCCTGATGCAATAGAGGATAAGATAGAAGAGATTATACTCGACAGTTCATTCGAACTTCCAAAACCCTCAGGTAAGCATATTGGAATCAAAAGCATAAAGGAATCGGCCCTTGACGATTACATAAGCTTTTTGAAAAGTACTATTGACTGCGACCTGTCTGATTTGAAAATTGCCGTCGATTGCGCAAACGGTGCTGCATATCAGATAGCCCCCATGACCTTGTTTGATTTGAAGGCCGATGTCAGTGTAATCAATAATGAACCTGACGGGGTAAATATCAATGATAACTGTGGGTCCACACATTTGCACAACCTCCAAAAATTTGTCAAGGAGTGCGGAACTGATGTGGGACTGGCTTTTGACGGGGATGCCGACAGAATGCTTGCAATTGATGAAAATGGGAATATAGTTGACGGCGATAAAATTATGGCTATAATCGGGCTTGATCTTAAAAAGCGGGGAGTACTTGCAAAAGAAACAGTTGTAGTAACTGTCATGAGCAATCTGGGCTTTGACATTATGGCAAGAAAGCAAGGACTTCAGATTAAGAAGACAAAGGTAGGGGACAGGTATGTTCTTGAGGAAATGCTCCAAAACGGATATATTCTAGGTGGGGAGCAATCAGGACATGTAATATTCCTTGAACATAATACCACAGGGGATGGGGTTCTGACGGCACTTCAGCTTCTCAAAGTCATAAAAACCTCCGGAAAGAAGCTTTCCGAGCTTGCTTCGGTAGTTCAGATACTTCCGCAGGTTCTTAAAAATGCAAAAGTCAGCAATGAAAACAAGAACAATTATTTAGAGGATGAGGTTATTGCAGAAAAATGCCGTGAGCTTGAGGATGAGTTCAACGGTGAAGGAAGAGTACTCATAAGGCCTTCGGGAACCGAACCACTTGTAAGAGTTATGATAGAGGGTAAGGATCTGGAGTATATTACTGCAAGGGCTGTTGAACTGGTAAAAATAATCGAAGAAAGACTGGCTTAGCCTATTTGCTGAAGGAAAAATATCAAATATTTCGTTTGACATTTTTCCTTTTTTAAGCATATACTGAAATAGAGTTATAATATAATTTATTGTACATACTATGAGAATTTGGGAGGTGGGATAAAAAAATACGGCAGGATTAAAATTGCCCAGAAAGGGGGAAGTTTAGGAAAGGGCATAGAAAAAGCGCCAGGACAAAGCAATGCTTTGTCGACGAGGAGAAGGAGGAAGCAAATTCAGTTGAGAGTTCGGAGTTAAAAGAAATTAAGCCTCGAATGAAAAAGCTTAATGAGTCAATTGGAGTTGCGGTTTATCGAAAGATTCGGCGGAAACCTTCCGGTTGTTCACGATCGTAAAGTCTCAGTAAAAAATGCAGGCAACTGCAAAACAAATGGGGACTTATGTGAAATCCTGTTCAATTCTAAAATTTCTTCTAATTAAAACTTAATGTTTTTTAAGCTTATGATTTATCATGGCTTATTTGGTTTTGCACAATTCATGTTAATACAGTGGTATTATGTCTTTTTGGCATGAATTATCCGGTTTATTGGATTGTGCCCTGATTTTGAAATATCCATTTAATTTAAATTATATTTGAATTAATTTTCAGGAGGTTTAATTATTATGTGCGGAATTGTTGGATATGTTGGGGACAAACAGGTTGCTCCCATATTGATAAATGGTTTGAAAAAGCTTGAATACAGAGGATATGACTCGGCTGGAATTGCAGTCTTCAACAATAATGAGCTTGAAGTAATAAAATGCAAGGGCAGATTGGCGGTTTTGGAGGCCAGGGTAGGAAAGGAAAATCTTAAAGGACGGCTTGGAATAGGACATACAAGATGGGCTACACATGGAGAACCAAACGATGTAAATTCACACCCCCACCTGAGCAAATCGGGTAAAATCGCGGTTGTCCATAACGGGATCATTGAAAACTACATGAAACTCAAGGAATTCCTGCAGTCAAAGGGTTACAACTTTATATCCGACACCGATACCGAGGTTATTGCACATCTTGTTGAATACCACTATAAAGGCTGCCTTATAGATGCAGTTATAGATTCCATAAATGAACTCGAAGGCTCATATGCTCTCGGAGTTATCTGCAGCGAATGTCCGGATGAGTTCATAGCGGCAAGAAAGGACAGTCCGCTTATAGTAGGACTTGGGAAAAACGAAAATTTCATAGCATCCGATATACCGGCGATACTTGAATATACAAGAGAAATATACATACTTGAAGATAAAGAGGTAGTTCTCCTCAAGAAGGATTCGGTAAAGGTTTTCAACATACACGGTGCGGAGGTTAAGAAGAAGCCCTTCCACGTTAACTGGGACGTTGCCGCGGCTGAAAAGTCCGGGTACGAGCATTTCATGCTGAAGGAAATGTATGAAGAGCCCAAGGTTATCAAGGATACCATAAATCCAAGAATTAAGGACGGAATGATAGCTCTTGACGATATAAAAATAACAGTCGAGGATTTAAACAACATAGACAAGATATATATTGTTGCATGCGGAACAGCCTATCATGCCGGAGTTATAGGAAAATACATGATTGAGAAGCTTGCAAGGATACCTGTAGAAGTGGATGTGGCATCTGAATTCAGATACCGCAACCCGCTGATAAGCGAGAGAAGTATGGCAATAATAATCAGCCAGTCGGGAGAAACCCTGGATACGTTGTTTGCATTGAGGGAAGCCAGGAAGAAGGGTGCAAGGACCCTTTCAATAGTAAACGTTGTGGGCAGCTCAATTTCAAGGGAATCGGACGATGTACTGTATACCTGGGCGGGACCTGAAATTGCAGTAGCTTCTACTAAAGCATACAATACCCAGCTTTCGGCGCTTTATCTGATAGCCCTTGATTTTGCACAAAAGAAGGGCTGCATTGACAAGGCTGATTATGAAAGAATTATGGACGGACTAAAAAAAGTTCCGGAAGCCATAGAACAGGTACTTGCCGATAAGGAAATCATACAGAAATTTGCATCCCAGCACTATAATGCAAAGAGCATATTCTTCATAGGAAGAGGCCTCGACTACGCCCTTTCGATGGAAGGCTCCCTTAAACTCAAGGAAATTTCCTACATCCATTCGGAGGCATACGCAGGCGGAGAACTTAAGCACGGAACCATAGCACTCATAGAAAAAGGAACTCTGGTAGTTTGCCCAATGACACAGGACAGCCTGCTTGAAAAGATGATAAGTAACATAAAGGAAGTCAAGGCCAGAGGTGCAACGGTACTGGCTATAACCCAGAAGAAGAACAAAGAGGTTAAAAAGGTTGCGGACATGGTGATAACCATACCGGATATAGATTCAGATGCAGCGCCCATAGCAGCAGTAACGCCAATGCAGCTGTTCGCGTATTACATGGCGGTGCTAAAGGGCTGCGACGTGGATAAGCCGAGGAATCTGGCCAAGAGTGTGACGGTGGAGTAGGATCAAATTCTGTTAAAATAATAATGTTAAATTATAAAAAAGTCTTAAAATTAATAAAAAAGATATAAAATTTATAAAAAACTTGTATAAGTATATCCCATATTGTGGATACTCATGATAAAAGTGAAAGGTGGCCTTTTAATGAGTAAATATAATTTATCTTGGGATGAGAAAAAATTACAAAGATATATCAAAGAAGGTCGTGGACAAGGGATTGGTAAGGATTACAAGCCATGGATCACCATTCACGACTTTCCTTCTGATGGATTCTCTTCAAGGCAGCCTGGTTGGAAATCTAACCGGGTCTGCCATTTTTTGTCTCATCATGACTTCGGTATTTTTTTCTTCTTGAGTGGTCAGATATTATAACAGATATACGAGAACAATATCCGATGGAATTGGAAGACACATTAGAAATTGCTGAAAAGCTGGGTATTAAGCATCCTGTGAACAGAGAGAGCAAAACGCCATATGTAATGACCTCTGATTTTATGATTACCATTAATATAGATGGTAAAGAGGTACAGAGGGTTCGTACTATAAAACCTGCTTCTGATCTTGAAAAGAAGAATTTCATCGAACACTTTGAAATAGAAAGAAGATATTGGGCTGAAAAAGGTATAGATTGGGGAATTGTAACAGATTATGAAATCCCTAAAATTTTGGCTTCAAATATAGAATGGGCATATTATTCATATTACCTTGAACCCTCAAATGGTCTGACAACAAACGAACTATTGTATTTTGCCGAACTTTTGAAGGACAAGCTCAATAAGTATGACGGAAAAATCGTATATATAACTTCTCGATTTGATAAGGAAATGAATATAGAGCCTGGTACTTCCTTGGATTTGCTAAAACATCTTATTGCAAGGAAAGAGGTTGTTATGGACATGTCTTCAGGACTTATTTTATCGATGTCAACCGATAAAATAAACAAGATAATAAAGAAAGAAGAAAGGTTAGCGGCGATATGAGTCAGGACTTATGTATTAATGAATTGATTAATTGGAAGAATACAGGGAAAACAGATAGAATACTTTGGGTTGATGCCTATATTATTTACGTCGTAGATATTAATGCAATGGATGGTATGCCTATAGCTAAAAAGATAAGCGATGTTCTAGATGCATTAGAAGGCGGGAATGCTGAAAAGCTTGATTATGATCCATTGCTGAGAACTGATCCTGATGAAACTATTAATGAGAAAGATAGAATTAAACGTGATGCGGCTTGGGCTATAATATCAGAGATTGTAAGATTTGAAAATGAGCCTGATATCTATATGAGAGAGAAAAGAGGACCATGGATAAGAGGAGCTGTTCAGAAGTATAGTGTTACGTATGCTTCGGTCTACAAGTACCTCAGAAGATATTGGCAAAGGGGTAAGAATAAAAATTCCTTACTCCCCGACTATTGTAATTCCGGGGGAAAAGGTAAGAGTAAAAAGCTTGGACTAAAAAAGATTGGAAGACCTCGAAAAAATATAGATGTGAACGGTCCCGGGGTGAATGTAGATGAAGATACAAAAAAGATTTTCAGACTGGCTATTAAAAAATATTATGACATTCCTAAGGAAAACCACATGACTACTGCATATAACCTGATGGTTAAGGAGTTTTACAATGAAGATTATCGCTTTGAAGATGGTATCAGGAAACCTATATCTGTACAGATTGGTCAAATTCCTACAATAACCCAATTCCGCTATTGGTACGAGGTTGAACAAGATATAGTTAAATCACTTAAAGCTCGTAAAGGTGACAAAAAATTTGCGCTTAATCATAGGGTGGTTTTAGGAAAATCAGATGCTGAATTGATAGGTCCAGGTTCAAAATATCAGATAGATGCCACTGTTGCAGATGTTTATCTTGTATCCCGTCTAAATAGGAACTGGATTATTGGGAGACCTGTAATTTACGCTGTAATTGATGTTTTTTCCAGAATGGTAGCAGGGATCTATGTGGGATTGGAGGGCCCTTCATGGATTGGTGCAATGATGGCTATGGCTAATGCATTCACTGAAAAGGTGAGTTTTTGTAGGGAATATGGTATAGAAATTAAAAATGAGGATTGGCCTTGCTTCCACATTCCCCAAGCTATACTTGGCGATAGGGGTGAAATGGAAAGCAAGTATGCGGATACATTAGTGAATGGTCTAAATATAAGGATTGAAAATGCTCCTTCATATCGCGCAGATTGGAAAGGAATAGTAGAACAATATTTTCATCTGGTTGACGAGCAAGTCAAACCGCTCGTCCCAGGACATATAGATATTGATTTCAGAACAAGAGGCGGAAAAGACTATAGATTGCATGCAAAACTGGATATATACCAGTTTACACGAATTATCATAAGGTGTGTTCTTGAACATAATAATGAACATTGGATGAAAAGCTACAGACCTTATGAAATGATGATTGAGGATGATGTGGATCCTATTCCAAGAGAATTATGGAACTGGGGTATCGTAAATAGGTCAGGGAGACTGAAGGTTTATAACCGGGATACGGTTAAACTTAATCTTATGCCCGGCGGTTATGCTACTGTGACTGGAAACGGCATTAAATATAAAAATATGTATTATTCCTGCTCAAAAGCAATAGAGGAACATTGGTTTGAGACAGCCCGTAACAAACAAAGCTGGAAAGAGAGTATTGCTTTCGACCCCAGGAACATGAATCATATTTATGTCAAAACCGATAATAGAAAAAGCTTTTTAAAGTGTTCAATGATAGATACTCGCCAGTTTGGCGGTATGACTCTTGACGAGGTGCAAAATTTTGAAGAGTACCAGAAGCTAAAACTTGATAAAAATGCAGGTAGAATTCTGCAATCAAAAGTGAATATTCTTTCTGCAATAGAAGATGAAGTGGCTGAAGCTGAAAAGCTGGCTTTGCAGCAACGTGATGTATCTTTAAGCAACGCATCCAGGACTAAGAGTATAAGGGATAGACGCAGGCAAGAGAAAGAAAAAGAACGTCTTAATAATGCATTTATATTGGGTGAAGATAAAGAAAATCCAGAGCCAACTAAGGTACTTCAAATCCAGGAAGATACAAGTGAAAAGTATAAATACCCAAGTCACATAGATTACCTAAGGAAGAAGCAACAGGAGAGGATGAAAAAATAGTGGGCAAGAATCCGAATACCGGTATTACGGTAAAAGCTGAATATTCTGAACAAGTATTAAGGGAATATCGGGATAACCCTCTCATTGAGGCTTTGCCACCTATATGGAGTTATGAACAGGTTGAGGAATTGATCCATTCTTATCCTGAACATGAGGAACTGGAGCGAAAGCTGGATGCGCATTACAGGTACCATTGTATCCAAAGGCTTTTTAGCTATTTTCAACCATGGAGTACACACTTTGATATAGAACAAAGGGTTTCAAGAGTTATTAGGCAGGGTTACATTTCAAGAAATCCTTTGGCTCCAAACTATGCTTATGATATGCAGTCGATATATAGTATGATTAAGCAAGGTAACTATCAATTTAAAGACGTTGAGTTATCAACACCTTCGTCATCTGGCTTCACTATCATTGGTTTTTCAGGAATGGGTAAATCTACAGGTATAGAAAAAATTCTAAATAAATATCCGCAGATTATTATACATGATGAGTACAATAACGAGGAATTTGATCATAAACAGCTTGTATGGCTTAAGCTAGACTGCCCTCATGATGGCAGCATAAAGGCATTATGCTCGAATTTTTTTATTGAGTTTGACAGGCTACTTGCTGACAATACGTATAATAAATTTGCTTCAGGACGAAATACAACAACTGAAACCATGATTCCAAGGATGTCCCAGATTGCAAGGCGACATAGCCTAGGCCTCTTGATTATTGATGAGATACAGCATCTAAGCGCTGCCAAAAGTGGTGGACAGGAGAAAATGCTGAATTTCTTTGTTAACCTTGTAAATATTATCGGAATACCGGTAATTCTAATTGGTACGACTAAGGCTATGTCCGTACTTCAGAGTGAGTTCCGACAGGCAAGGCGCGGCAGCGGTCACCAGGGCGATTTGATATGGGAGAATATGAACAGGGATGATGAATGGGATCTGCTTGTTGAAGGCATGTGGGAGTACCAATGGACACGTGAAAAAATCCCTCTAACAAAGGAATTACAGGATGTACTATACGAAGAAAGCCAAGGAATAGTTGATATTTTGATAAAGCTTTATGCTATGGCTCAAATGCGTGCTATTGCAACGGCTGAAGAGAAGGTTACTGCTGATTTGATAAAAAAGGTTGCAAAAGACAATCTAAAGCTTGTCAGGCCGATGCTTAACGCCCTGAAATCCGGTAACAGAGAAGAAATTGACAGGTATAAGGATATTAGCCCTATAGATATAGATGCATTCAAAGAAAAACAACTGAAACTGCTTAAACTGAATGAAAAAATAAAATTGAAAAAGGCTCAAATTGAAAAGAAACAGGATGAAAAGGATAAAACATATGAAGATGTTGTCCTAAAGCTTGTTGAATTCGATGTATCGCCTGAACGGGCCAAAAGAGCGGCAAGAGAAGTAATATACACTATTCAGGGTGAGATAACAACTGAAATTGCATTTAAAGAAGCATTTAAAATATTATTGTGTGAAGATGCAGAAAAGGATAAGTCAAACGTAAAAAGAAGAATAAGTAGAATAAATGTCAAGGAAGAAGCAGACGATCTTAGGACTATTGTAAAGAATGGCAGAAATGAAAAAAAATCTGCCTATGAATCTATAAAAATGGCGGGGGTCATAAGGAATCCAGTTGAGGAATTCATTATGACAGGATGATTTATGTGTTGACATTCTTTCCTACCGCCTACCCTGATGAATTGCTTTATAGTGTTTCGGCAAGATATCATGTCAGAAGTGGGAATACAAGCCCCAAAATGACTATTAAAGAATTGTTCGGAACCAGTTCTGTTACTGCCATTGTGGACATGCCTAGCTGTATTAATAGTCTTGTTGACAGGCTTCCAAAAGAAAAAAGAATTAAAACGCATGATTTGATAATGAAGAACACACTTTTCCCTTATTACACGGCTTTTCTTCCTGAATACAGGACAAAGGCTGTTCGTAATACAATGGAAGGTAATAAGGGTAGTGCCATACATACTATGACCGGCATTATGGCAAGTTCTATAATTTCACCTGAATATTTAAGATTTTGCCCTATATGTATAAAAGAAGATAAGGCAAGGTATGGAGAACTCTATTGGCATAGATTGCACCAAATCCCAGGTGTGTGCCTCTGCCCTACCCATGGTGTGATGTTACAGAATAGCACTGTTAAAATAAGTAATCGTAATAGACATGAATTCATACCGGCGGATGAACTAAACTGCATTATTAAGCCAGAAGAAATTAAGTATAGTGATGTAGATATAAGGGGAATCTCATTATCCTCTATAGATGTCTATTGGGTAATTAAAAACTATAATACTGTACGAAAATACGTAAATGCAAATAAAGGATTTAAGGATGTTTATTTATCTGCTTTAAAGAAAAAAGGATTTGCGACTGCAACCGGGAGAGTTTATCAGAAGGAATTTATCTCAAGTTTTATTGCTTTTTATGGATTAAGCTTTTTGAAAATGGTTCAATCAGAAGTTGATAAAAATGATTATGAAAATAGCTGGCTTTTAAGCATTGTGAGAAAACATAGAAAATCCTTTCATCCAATGAGACACTTACTTCTAATGAGATTTTTATCAGGGTCTGCCGAGGAGTTTATTAGGAATTCAAATGCTTATTTACCTTTCGGTAAAGGTCCATGGCCATGCTTGAATCCGGCTGCGGCCCATTACAAAGAGCTTATAGTTAAAAATATAAAAATAACTCATTGTTTAGATACAAAATTACCTGTAGGGACCTTTACGTGCTCCTGCGGATTTATATATTCCAGACGAGGGCCTGATGTTTTTAAGAATGATTTGTACAAAATAGGCAGAATAAAACAGTTTGGGTCTGTATGGGAGGAAAAGCTAAGTATTTTAAGTGAGGATGATGAACTGAGCTTAAGAGAAAGAGCTAGGATACTGAAGGTAGACCCTAAGACGGTAAGAGCCAATTTGCAAAAACTTAGACTTAATATAAATTGTCCTGAAAAAGTGAACAATGTAAACTTAAGTACTGGAGAGGATGTCAGCTTACTTGATTTTCATAGGAATGCATGGATGTCAGTTGTTAAAGAGAATCAGGAAAAATCCAAAACAGAATTAAGAAAATTGGCAAAGTCGAATTATGCTTGGCTTTACAGACATGATAGAGAATGGTTGGATGAAAATTCTCCAAAGCACAAGAATATTATAATAAATGCCAAAAGAGTAAATTGGGGGAAAAGAGATATAGAGATTCTCACAGAAATAAAACATGCAGTTAAAGGAATTCTAGAAATGGAAGGGAAACCGGTTAGGGTTTCATTAAGTAGAATTGGTAAGAATATAGGAAAGCTAGGATTGCTTCAGAAACACCTTGATAAAATGCCTATATCTAAAGCATATGTTCAAAAAATAATTGATACAGATATTGCTTTTAGGGAACGAAGAATAAGGTGGGCTTTGGAAAAACTTGACAATTCCGGAACACAACCCGAGGTATGGAGAGCTATGAGAATGGCAGGAATAAGGACTGAATATTTTAAGTAATAGAAGACTATATCATTACTTCAATCAGCCATTTTTAGCAAAGGGTTTAGTATATTACTACAATGATTTATTCTTATAATCCTTAATTTGAGTTTTTCTTAGAAAATAAGAGATTGTATCCTTTGGATTCAGTCTCTTATTTTATTTAGTAAATACAAAAACAAGTTTATTTGAAGTAAAAGAGTATTATTTATCCTTAAAGAAAATATTTTGCTAAATTAAGCGTTTGTAATTGACATAAATAGACATAAAGGTATAAAATATTCAATGCACCAAATATAAGTAATAAAAGTATTCGAAATACATTAAAGGTATATATAAATAATAATGTATTATAGTCCAATTAATGTATTAATAAGTATTATAAGACACATATATACAAAATTATTAATTGAATATGGAAATATTATAGGGGGTCCGTAACATGAGAAAGTATTTGAAGTGTTTAGTAATTTTTGTAGTAATAATGCTTTTATTATCACAAAATGTATTTCCACCATTAATGGCTGCAGAGGACCCTTTGCCTGATTCACAAGCACCAACTAAGCCTGAAAATCTTGTATTGGTATCTAAAACTGATACTTCTATAAACATTTCTTGGGATACGTCTACTGACGATACAGCAGTAACGGAATATGATGTTTTTGACAACTCATCTCAAATTAGCACATCGGGTACTAATTCATGTACCATAACTGGTCTCAACCCATCAACAACATATAATCTAACAGTTAAGGCTAAAGATGCAGCTGGGAACTTGTCAGATTCAAGTGATCTATTAAGTGTCACCACGGATAATGCATCTGATACTGAGGCGCCATCAAAACCAGCTAATTTAATTCTGATATCAAAGACTGATACAACCATTTCCATGTCATGGGATGCATCAACTGATAATACAGCTGTATCATGTTATGACATATATAATGGTGCAGATATAATTAAGCAATCTGTAAGTGGTACTTCCTGCATATTGACAGGGTTAAACCCCTGTACTGGGTATTCACTAAGTGTTAAAGCAAGAGATGCTGCTAGCAACTCATCTACAGGAAGTGATATTTTAAATGTAAATACCTTACCCTCTATACCCAGCAATGTTAATGCTGTACCAACAACAACTTCAATCAATTTATCATGGGATGCTGCACCCGGAGCTACAAGGTATGATGTAGAGGTCGATGGAAATATAATTGACAATAGTACAAATACTACCTATACAAAAACTGGCTTATTGTCGAATACCCAGCATACTTTTAGAGTACGTACAAAATATAATGGGGATACAAGTGATTGGAGTACTCAGGTTGTATCAACTACGAATACTTTGTCAATTCCAGCAAATATAAATATAACAAAATCTCTTACATCCATAACTTTAAATTGGAATACTGTAAATGAAGCAACTGAATACGAAGTTGAAGCAGATGGCATAGTAGTTAGTAATTTGACTGGGACAAGTTATACTCAAAATGGGCTAACGCCAAATTCAAAGCATAGTTATAGGGTAAGAGCAAAGAACAGTGGCGGGACAAGTGAATGGAGTGCAATAGTAACTGCAACCGCAGATTTAACGAACATACCTTCAAATGTAACTACTTTATCTACAAATAATAAAATAACAATATCATGGTCAGATGTCACAGCTGCTACTGGGTATGACATTGAAGTGGATGGAATAATAGTTGACAATGGGACAAGTACCAGCTTTATACATGATTCTTTAAGTCCCAATACTCAGCACAAATATAGAGTAAGGGCTAGATATGGAACAAATCTGGGCGACTGGAGCAGCCTGATAACAACATTAACCTCGTCAGACATACCTAATATGACAGTTACAGCTTTTAATAACTCCATTGTACTTACATGGAATTCAGTTAATGGCGCTGTAAGCTATGATATAGAAGTTGATGGAAATATAATATTAGATATTAAAGGTAATAGTTATGTACATAGTAATCTTGAATCAAACTCAAATCATACGTATAGAATAAGATCTAAAAACAGCAATGGTATAAGTGAATGGAGTACACTTATTAATCAGACTACTGCAAATATAGATTATTCTCAAGATATGACCGATTCATTAAGCACAACCGCATTTACTGCATCAAGCCAAGCTTCAAGTACATATAGCGCAGCAAGAGCATTTAATAATATTTGGAATGAAAACAACAGTGGCTGGATGACACCTGCGGGAACTTGCACTAATAGCTGGGTGGAAACAGATTTCGGAAGTGCCAAATCAATAGTAAGATTAACATACCAGGCGGATGCGTGGAATAATGGGGATTACCGTGGAGGCATGAAAAACTTTAGGGTTGAGTATAGCGATAATAACTCTAGTTGGAATTCTGCATACACAGGAATCGCGTTGCAAAATGGAAGCAGGCAGGAATTTGTTTGGTCAGCAGTAGGAAGCCACAGGTATTGGAGAGTATTTGTAATTGACTGTTATAATGCTAGTGCAATAGCTATCTCTGAAATAGAAATGTCCGGGGCTCTTACTCCTGGATTCACAGTGCCAACTGGTATAACAATACCTAATGTTACAGGAACATCCATAACGTTGAACTGGACAGCAGTCACCGGGGCTACTTCTTATGATATATCTATAGATGGAGTTGTATATAGTAATATAACTAATACCAACACATATACAACTAATGGATTGACTCCGAATACTCAACACACTTTTAAAATTAGGGCAAAGAATTATTCTCAGATAAGTGACTGGAGTACACCTGTTAATCAGAACACACCTTTGACAGCACCAATTAATATATCAAAAGATATCAAAAGTACTTCCATTACTTTATCTTGGCAAGCGATACCCGGGGCTACAGGTTATGATGTTGAAGTTGATGGCGCCATAATTGATAACGGAACAAGTTTAACCTATACTAATTCAGGATTGCTACCCAATACACAACATAAATACCGGGTTAGAACAAGAACAGATAGTGATCTAAGTGGTTGGAGTGACCTTATAACAATAACTACGGCATCAGATATACCAATAAATATTACAGCAACTTCCCTTAATTCTACTACTACACTTACATGGCCGGCAGTCGATGGTGCTACCGGATATGATATTGAGGCCGATGGCATAGTTGTGGGAAGTACCAACATTTCAAGTTATACACAATATGGCTTGAGTCAAAATTCTTCGCACAAATATAGGGTAAGATCAAAAAATAGTACTGGTGTGAGTGACTGGAGTGAATTAATAACGCAATCCACAACCAATATAGATTACTCACAGGATTTGACTGATTCCCTTAGCACATCAGTTTTTACAGCATCAAGTCAGGCGTCAACAACATATAGTGCAGCCAGAGCGTTCAATAACATTTGGAATGAAAATGGAACAGGTTGGATGACACCGACAGGGACATATACAAACAGTTGGTTAAAAGTAGACTTCGGAACTCCGCAACCCATTGTAAGACTTATGTATCAAGCAGATTCATGGAGTAATGGGGATTATCGCGGAGGCATGAAAAACTTCAGAGCGGAATATAGCGATGATAATACAAATTGGAATTCAGCATATACAGGTATAGCACAACAAAATGGAAGCAAACAGGAATTTGTATGGCCTAATGCAGGAAGTCATAGGTATTGGAGAATATATGTAGTTGACAGTTATAATACCAGTGCTATAGCTATCTCTGAAATTGAATTAGAATCAAGCCTTACCTCAGGACTAACAGCTCCAGCTAGTGTTACAACATCTAACATTACCGGAACATCAATTACAGTAAACTGGACAGCTGTCACTGGGGCGACTGCTTATGATATCGAAGTAGATGGAGTTGTAATAAATAATATTACTACTACAACATACCCCCATAGTGGTTTGGATACAAATAGTCAGCATACTTACAGAGTCAGAGCTAAAAATGCAACCCAAGTAAGTGCTTGGAGTACTTTAGTAAATCAGAAAACTCTTGCTCATAAGGGGACAGTTGATGATCCTTTTACGATTTCAACCAGAATTGACATGGAGAACATAAAGAATAATCTTTCAGCATGTTATGCCCTAACAAGTGATGTAGATCTTGGCGGAACAGAATGGTTACCTCTGGGAAGTTCAAGTACACCGTTTACAGGTACGTTGGATGGTAAAGGATTTAAAATAAGCAATGTTAGTATAAATAAATCTATAACAAATTATATAGGCTTATTTGGATATACGACTAATGCAGTAATAAAAAATCTGGGAATTAACAATGTTAACATAACAGGTGGATCATACGTAGGTGCAATAATAGGTTTGATGAGCGGGACAGGAAGCATACAAAACTGTTATGTAACAGGTACTGGTACAGTTAAAGGGACAGCCTACGTAGGAGGTATGATTG
>JAUZPR010000032.1 GCA_030705825.1 Bacillota bacterium
CAAGAGTACTGCTGACAGTTTTTTCTTTTGCATAACAAAATACCCCTCATTTAATCAATTATCTTCATTAATTTCAATTATATATATACCCTATTGTAATTTCAAATACAAATATTGTGACGAATAATACACATAAAAAGTTCATTAAATAGATTGAAATTTAAAAATATTCCGGGCAAAAAAGAAACGGCACACTAAATGCCGTTATTTGGATTCGTTCTCATTTTTTATTTTTTCGAAAAGATAGGCTCTGTCATACTCGGTTCCTTTAAAAGGTATTGTTTTGTGTGAATCAAGTCCTTTCATAAGGTCCTCTCCGTCTGACCTGATATTGAAAGGAACTCCCGAGATATCAAGTATTGTCGGACCCAAATCAAGGAAAGATGCAACAAATTTATCTTCCTTGTAAATTTTATTATCAGGTGTAATTATTATTAAAGGTACAAATTCAAAATATTTACCGCTGGTTACAAAGGATGATTGCTTGTAATAATCGGTTGTAATTTTCGGAGTATGGTCTCCCCATATAAAAATATAGGTATTCCTGTAATTTTCTTTAACATAATTCACAAACCTGCTGAGGGTTTGGTCTGTATATGATACGCTGTTAAAGTATCCTTTGCTTTCATTATTATCGATATCGTCATAATTTTTGTTGTGGTAATAATTATCAGCTTCACTAAAGGGCCTGTGCATTGTTAAGGTAATAATATAATTGAAAAACGGGGTTTTCTCGGTTTTCATATAATTCTGTACATAATCCAACAAGCTTCCGTCAGAAGCACCCCAGCCGTTATCTTTCAATTTCATCTTATCAAGATCCAGATAATCATTGAAGCCCATAACGGGGAAAGCCTTATCCCTGTTGAAAAAGCTTCCAACATTACCATGAAAGGCAATTGTATTGTATGAACCTTCCTTTAGCTTATTGACCATCGAATTTGGGAAATCATAGTCCTTTATCTTCATAGCCGGAAAATCATCCAGCGGCTCAACACTGTTTATTATGGAAAATTCACAGTCTGAAGTCCCTCCGGCTCTGTGATAGCTTACAGTATAGGGGTAATAGATGTATTTCTCCGACAGTGAATGGAGGAACGGAGCTATATAGTTATTTTTATACTTTTGATTTATGACACTGGAATCCATTGATTCCACCTGAATAACAACAATATTGGGGTTATTGATTTTAGCAGAAGCAGTAATTGCTTCATTTGAGTATTCAAGCCTGTCAGCCTTGCTCTTACTTATTATGTTTACCAAAATGTCGGCGATGTTATTTCCTATTGTGCCGTATCTTCTGACAACCTCTGTCTCTCCGCCTTTGGCGTATGTATCAATTAGCTTTGGCGTAAAATCTTTTGTTATTCCGCCGACTATTTCTGCAATTACCAATATTGCCAGGCAGCAGCCAAATGAAATCTTCCTTGTAAGCTTCAATACCCGTTTTACCGGTTCAGTCCGTTTATAAGTAATGCATAGGTATATGAACACAGGCAGGTCAATCAATATAGTCAACAGTCTTGGATCAGCAGGTATTGAAAAATGGCTTACAGCGTCCACGCTTTCAGATAATAATACAGGTGAGAGTAATAGATGCAGATAATTGTAATAATATATGTAATACGCCATATTAGCAAATAAGTAAATGGCCTGGACTACATAAAAAATTATAAAAAGAGAACGAGATTTGAACTTAAGAATAAATAGAAAAATAGCCGCGTCAAATACCAGTGTGAATACCAACTTATACATGAGTATTCCGAAAGACATGGGGCTCAATATTATTCTATCAAAAATAACTATTTTGACAGTATTAAAAAATATGAAAAGAATAATTGCAGTTAATGTTGATTTCTTTTTCTGGTCATAAAAATTCTCATCAATATAATTTAGCGGTTTTGTATAAACCAGGCTTTCTTTATTCATACGACCCTCTTCTAAACAAATAAAATAAAAATTCTAAATCTATGATATTAAGGAAAAAAAATGAAACCTTATATATTATACAAAAAAAGTCAGATTATTTATAGTAGATAATTCAATATTCTTTATGAAAATTAATTATTCATTTTTTCGAAAAGTATAGTTCTGTCATAGATATGTCCTTTAAATGGAACTTTAATAGACGAATCCGTCCCATTAAGCAGGTCCTGCCCGTCTGATCTGATGGTAAACGGTACTCCGCTGGCTTTCAAAATTGTAGGTGCTATATCCAGAAAGGATATTACCATTTTGTTCTCCCTGTATTTTTTGCTGTCAGGCGTTATAACCAACAAAGGCACATATTCGAAGTATTTGTTGTCAAGAATATATGATGCCTGTCTGTAATTATCGTTTATTATGCTTGGGGTATGGTCACCCCAGATGAAAATATATGTGTCTTTAAAATTTTCTCTAATAAAAGTTACGAATTCATTTATTGATTTATCGGTATAAGAAACAGAATTGAAATACCTTGCCACCAGGTCATCATTTAAGTCTTGATAATTTTTTTCATGGTAATAATAATCAGCATTATTAAAAGGCGCATGCATTGTCATTGTAATAATATAATTTAAAAAAGGTGCCTTTTCATTTTTCATAATACTCCTGACATAATTGAACACATCCCGGTCTGGAGCACCCCATCCCTGATTTTTTAGTTTCATCCTGTCCAGATCGAAGTAATTTTTGAAGCCCATAACAGGAAAAGCCTTATCCCTGCTGAAAAAGCTTCCTACATTTCCATGAAAGGCTGCCGTATTGTAAGAACTGTCCTTAAGCTTGTTCAGCATTGAATTTGGGAAGTTATAGCCGCTGATTTTCATGGCAGGATAATCATCAAGGGGTTCTACGCTGTTTATTATTGAAAACTCACAGTCGGACGTCCCCCCAGCCCTGTGGTAGCTTAAGGTGTATGGGAAATATACACATTCTTCCGAAAGTGAGTGCAAAAAAGGGGCAATATATTGGCCCTTGTACTTTTGATTTATTACATTAGAATCGAGCGATTCCACCTGAATAACAACAAAGTTGGGATTATCGGCTTTTGCTGAACCGCTTATAAGTTTTTCCGAATACTCCAGACGGTTTACGGCATTTTTATCACCATTGACTAATAATACATCTGCAATACTGTTGAACAATGTACCATACCTATGGACTATTTTGGATTCACCGCCCGTTGTGTAGGTTTTAATCAGCTGGGAAGTAAACCCTCCGTTAAAACCACCCAACATTTCAGCACATACCAAAATCAAAAGGCATAATGCTACAGCTATTCCTCGAAATAACTTGAGCCTGGATTTAAAAGATGTGATACCGCGGTATTTTGCACATACATATACAAAAGCAGGCAAATCCAGAAAGACCGATAAAAGTCTTGGATCGGTCGGTATGGAAAAATGGCTTACAGCATTTGCGCTTTCCTTTATCAGAGCTGGTGAAAGGAGTATGTGCAGGTAACTGTGAAAATAAATATAATAAGCCAGGTTAGCAAAAACATAAGTAAACTGGATAATATAAAAGCTTACAAACAGATAGCGGGATCTGAACTTAAAAACCGAAATAAATATGACGAATTCAAACACAAATGTAAAAATATATTTATACAGCAGTAATCCCAAAGACATTGGATTTATTATGAATATATCTAATACTACAAGCTTAATTGTATTAAGAAAAATGAAAATTAACAAGGGTTTCAGAGCAGTCAAGGTCTTCTCATCATAAAACCATCTTATATAAGTCAACTTTATAATCTCATCAATATCCTGTTTATCTGCCGGTGCAGTTGTTCCAATAATTAATTTACGCATATTTCCTGTATCAATATATCAATATTGGTGTTATAATCTTAAAGCCTTAAAAGACATTCCAAAACAGCAGGAATGTCCTTTTTATTTAATCTTCAAAAAGCTTTCAAAGCCGAAGGATTAATTATCTCTTTAATTATTATTAGAAACCAGGTGATTATTTATGCTAAAAAAGAGAAACATTTTAACAGTGATCATTATAACTGCAATATTAGTTACTTCTGCAGCACTTACCGCATTTACAAACCAGAAAGGTGCCCTGTCGGTATATGTTGACAAGTTATTTACAAGACAGCAGAAAAATCAAATAAAAACATCCGCTGCTCCCGCTAAAAAAACACTGGCTTCAGTTCAGGGCACAGCCGTCACACAGGAACAAAACAAACCCCTCAGCCAGGTATTAAATGATAAGGGAATAACTTCATTAAACACGGGGCTTAAGATAGTTGTAACCAAATCCCAGCATACACTTGCTCTGGTTTATAACGGTACAACCTTGAAAACATACCATGTTGAACTCGGGAGCGGAGGTTCAGGTGATAAGCAGGTGGAAGGGGATAAAAAGACGCCTGAAGGAACATTCTTTATAGGTGACAAAAAAATACTGGACCCACCGGATTATTATCTTGGAACAAGATGGATGGGTATCAGCTATCCTTCACCGTTAGATGCCCGGCGCGGACTTCAGGAAGGCTTCATAGACAGGCAGACCTACAATGAAATTGTCAATGATTTTGACAGTGGGAAGCTTCCGCCCCAGGAAACAGCATTGGGAGGAGAGGTCGGAATCCACGGGGGAAGTGTGCCAGGCTTCGGTCCTGACTGGACATGGGGCTGTGTGGGTCTTGCAAATTCCGATATAGAAGACTTCTTTAACTATATAGCCGTAGGTACACCTGTAATAATTCAGAAATAAATTCTTTTCGGGCGGGCCAATGTCTCGCCCCTACATATAGCCGGTAATTTTAGCCTCTAAATATGGCTGGCAATTTTCCTTTTCAGCCTGTCATGTCTTATTTTTAGTTCACTGCGGTATAGACTGCTGCCAAGCCCTATTTTTGTACATTCAGATATTGCCGCTTCTACTGTCTCAATAGCCCTTATCATATCTTTTGCTCTATGCTCATAATATTTTGCCAGTTCAATCAATATGGGTATCCGGTTTGTAAGACCATAAGAAAGCATTTGCTCACAGTATTCAGCCAGTTTGGAATAATCCCTGTTTCTTTTGCATATGCTTACAAGCCTCTTATACGCCAGGCTGCTGACAAGACTGTTTCCCGACTTCATACAGCTTTCATAGCACTCCCTGACCTCGGAATTCCTGCCACCTGTTTCGAATATTCTTCCTACTCCTAGCAGTTCATGCTGGCCGTCCGATTCTGCAAAAGGCTTTTCTAGCAATGAATTGATCTTTGCAAGCAGGGAAACCATCGAAATGATATCAAGCTTGTTATGTGTCATTACCTTCTTTATTTCGGTAGCATTACGGTCCTCAAGATATTTGAAGTATATCCCGGGAATCAAAGCACCCGGTATGTCGTCCACTCTGTATTCCTCCAGGACGTTCTCTTCAAGAGAGGTCAGACGGCAGCTTTCAAGCTTGAGTTTCCATATCCTCCTCGAGGGATACAAAAGGTCAAGATGAATTGGCGATTTCATATTCATTTTTATTCTGTTGAATGTGAATCTTGTCTGAAGCAGGTTCCAGTCAAATGCTTTTCCGTTAAAGGTCACCAGATATTTGTAGCCTTTCATGAGGTCATTCAGTTCTCTAAGCATAGCAGGTTCTTCATCATAATCCCTCATAAGGAACTGTCTTAAAACAAACGTGTCTTCCTTATAGAAGCCTACACCCACAAGGAAAGCAACTGTACCCGTACCACCTGACAAACCCGTAGTTTCGGTATCCAGGAAGAGAAATTCTCTGATATCGAAGCTTTCTTCCATACCGTCAAACACCTTGCACAATGTGTTATATTTTATTTCATATACCTTTCCCAATGGGTATCCCCCATGGATATATCTATCCGGATATATGTCCTCTAAAAGAAAAAACGAGCCGTCACAGTTACTTAAAACCGTACCGTCCATTATTTCATGAATATCAGGACCGGTACGCTTTTGAACCGTATTTGCCGGCTTTTCGCTTTTAATATACATATCAAGCTTGGCTTTAAGATCCATAGAGCCTCCAAAAATAGGTTCCGGGTTAGGGGTTCAGGGTTCAGAATACATAGTTCTGAGATTTGACACTCTATTATTTAATTTGCAACTGCAACCATATACTTTATTTTCTTACACTTTTACCCTATTCAGGACTCGAACTTCCACCCATACTCCCAACCCGAACTCCAAACTACGAACTCTTAACTCCTAACCTCAAACTTCCGACTCTGAACTTCCAACTCCTAACTACGAACTATTAACCGTTCCTCAAAATATAACCCACCAGCTTCTTTGTCAGTTCCTTTGGATTTCCGTTTCCTGAGAACTCATTAAGCGGGCCCACACATGATGGACAGCCTGACTCACAGGTGCAGCTGTCTATCATTCCTTCCGCCGTTTCAAAAAGTTCCTTATGCAGTTCATATAATTTGTCACTGAACCCTACGCCTCCTGGGTAGCTGTCATATATGAACAGAGTCGGCCTTTGTGTGAAGGTTGATTTTACCTGATACACAACATGTATATCTCCGGGGTCACACATCAGATACATGGGCGCAACATTGGCCATTATGTTTGAAAGCCCCAAAAGGGCGTTCTGTATTTCAGTCTGGGACATTCCGTTTGTAAGTGTCTCAGGAATACCGACCCAGTACGAGGTTGTCTGTATTTCCATCTCAGGTAGACGTACCGGGCCCGAGCCTATGTTTTCATGGGTATGAAGCTTGATTTTCTTGAACATTGTGACAAGAGCCTGAACAGTAACCTCTCCGCAGCCCTTTAGTACCGTTCCGGTATCATTTTCCCTGAATACGTCTATAACCCTTAAGTCTACTGCCAGGTTGGCATCCGTATAATAATCCACATTTACCTTTCTGATATATGCCTTCTTATCATCAAAATCCAGCTTTTCCACCTGATACTGCTGGCCTTCATGGATATAAATTGCTTCCTCATGCAGAAGCATCGGAGCTGCAAACCTGTCACATTCGCCTATAACCCTGTGCTGGGGTTCAGTTATGTCTATAATTATAAAGTTTTCATTGGAAGCACTTCTAAGCGACATTTCATCCGATGGAAAAGATTCAGACGACCAATGCCAGCGGTTTCCCACATGTCTTATCAGCTTTGCATCCTCCATATATGAGAGAATTTCCTGTGTGGTCTCAACTCCGAACTTTTCTCCGTCTTCAAATGGAAGCTCAAATGCAGCACACTTCATATGGTTATATAGTATAGTCAGGTTATCCGGGTTGACCAGTCCGTTTTCAGGGCTGCTTCCAAAAAAATAATCCGGATTGCTTACGATATACTGGTCCAAAGGACTGCTGTTTGCAATAAATATGGCTGCAGAAATTCCGCTCCTTCTGCCGGCTCGCCCCGCCTGCTGCCAGGTACTGGCTATTGTCCCGGGATAACCGCAGATTATGCATGCTTCAAGATTACCGATATCTATTCCAAGCTCCAGTGCATTAGTACTTACAACACCGGTAATTTCGCCTTTTCTCAAACCTTTTTCTATTTCACGTCTTTGGTTCGGAAGATAGCCTCCCCTGTAACCCCTGACGCTGCTTTCCTTTCCCATGCTGTTATGAAAAATCTCTTTCAGATACGTTACAAGTACTTCTACATTTAATCTGCTCCTGGTAAAGACAATTGTCTGAACATTGTTGCGTATAAGGGTTTCAGCCAGGTTTTTTGCCTCAAGCATGCTGCTTTTACGAATTCCCAATTCCTTATTGACCAAAGGCGGGTTATAAAATATAAAATGCTTTTCGCCCGAAGGTGAACCATTGTTGTCTATAAGTTCTATTTTCCTTCCTGTAATCTTACCGGCCAGTTCCGCGGGGTTGGCTATTGTAGCTGAACAGCATATGAATTGGGGTCTGGAACCATAAAACTCGCATATCCTCTCAAGCCTTCTAAGGACATTTGCAAGATGGCTTCCGAATACGCCTCTGTAATGATGTATTTCATCTATAACAATATATTTAAGGTTTTCAAACAGCTTGGTCCATTTTGTATGGTGCGGCAGGATACCGCTGTGCAGCATGTCGGGATTGGTGACTACTATATGCCCGGCCTGTCTTATGGCTTTTCTTGCCGATTGCGGCGTATCGCCGTCATATGTAAAGGTTTTGACATCAACACCGGCTTCGGTTATAAGTTCATGAAGCTCGCTGGTCTGATCCTGGGAGAGTGCTTTTGTAGGAAAAAGGAATATGGCTCTGGATTCTTCGTTCTTTAGTATTGCATCCAGTACGGGAATATTATAGCACATGGTCTTGCCTGATGCCGTAGGAGTAACAACAACTATATCCTTGCCTTCATTAATTTTTTGGATAGCCTCGGCCTGGTGTGAATAAAGCCTGTTTATTCCGCGTCTGCCCAAAGCCTGTTTTATCCTCTCATCAAGGAAATCCGGGAAATCTGCGTATACAGCTTCTCTTGGCGGCATCTCAACCCAATTTGATATATTCTTTCGAATCTTTTCCGAAGTCTTAAAATATTCCAAAACCTGTTCCAAATTCATTATTATCTCTCCAAAAGGGTATTGAACATATGTTCTATGGATATTTTATAATAATGGCGTAAAAAAGTAAAGGACGCATTATCATGCGCCCTTTTGCTCTGGAATAAATTCTAGGATGGATTGCTTGCAGCAACATTTATATTAAAGCTTCCCACACCCATGTCCACCTCGATGTTTATCTTGTTTGCAGCCGAATCATAGTTGGGTGACGTATAATACTTGCCGTTCCGGGACCAACCCAGGTTCTTCAGGTTAGTACTGTTCAATGCTCCGTCCATATTCACCCTTACACCCGAATCGGATGGTACCGTCACGTTTATGGAAGATGCTCCCGCATCAATATCAACATTTGTATTGTTATATTTATTTCCAAGTATCATGCTCATTTTGGCTGCACCGATATCCATATCTACATTCTTGACTTCTAATGCCGAAAGGTCGAGATTTCCACTTACAGCTCCCGTATCAACATTCAAATCCCACAAGATATCGCTGTTAAGGTGAACATTACAATCATTCCTGGCGTGTCCTCCGAAAATACTGTAGCTGTGTCTGCTGAATTTAACAGTTGCATTTTCCCGGCCATTGCTGTAATTTATGGAATGCCTGATATCCCTTTCACTTACTGTAGCATCTACCAGATCCGTCTGATTAGCTCCCGAATCAACACTTATGTCAGCTCCGCCGAGTGAAAGCTGCAGCTCTCCGTACTTTGTTTCGGTAAGCTTTTGCATAGTAACACTAACGGTCTTATTACTGCCGTGATAATTGTAATCTGCAACAGAGCCGTAGATTATCAGTACTGCTAGGAATAAAACCCAGAGTACAGCCCTTACTATGGAATTATTCCTGAATAATATGCTAAGTCCTATAACTACGAATACCAGCGGCCAAAGTGTGAAAATCGAATCAAATATTGACCAGTCTATTACTCCGAAACTCATCAGAAGCCATAAAACTCCGATGCTTAAAATAAATATGCCTAATCCGATGTTTCTGCTTTTCATATACTACCCCCAAGTTATTTCTTAAATATGAAGAATAAACCTATAGCGATAACCAGTGCCGGCCAGAAAAAGTCAAAATGGAACCATGGGAATACCTGTTTGAACAGAAATATACATCCGAAAAGTATAAGGCCAACACCTATTACAAGTTTGCTCCTGTCGGTGTGATTTCCGTTCGAATACTGTTCTTCCTCAGGCTGCTTGTTGTAATTTGACCCGCCCCATTCGTTCTGGTCCGGATTATAGCCCTGACGGTTTACCTCATCTTCTCTTGGCATAATCACCATGGCAATAAAATAAACCAGAACACCGGCACCAAATACACCTGTTATTATGAAAATAAGCCTTATTAATACAGGGTCTATCTGAAAATATTCCGAGATACCTCCGCAAACACCTGCTATTACTCTATTGTTTCTTGAACGATATAATCTTTTAGCCATAATTTCTATCCTCTCTTCTATGTTTATGTTTATACAAATTTAAAGGGTTTTCAAAATCCGGATTTATTTTTTAAGTTTGTCAATTCAAAATATAATACGGATAATCCGTAATAATGTCTTAAAAAAATAAAAAATTTTAAAAATAAAAAATTTAAAAATAAAAAACCTGAAACATAGTCCCAGGTTTTAAAGCTGTCAATTGTACCTTACCGCCTGCTCATTTAAATACATCGTAAAGTATCTTGGCAAACAAAAGGATGATTACAACTACAAGTACCGGTTTTATTATTTTTGCCCCATTTTTTATTGCCAGCCCGGAGCCTAGCCAATTGCCGGCTATGCCGAATATGGCAGCCGGAATACCAAGCTCAAAGAACACCTTGCTGTCAGCGCTGAAGGTAACCAAAGCAGCTATATTGGAAGCAAGATTGACAAGTTTGGCGTTACCCGAGGCTACCGTGAGATTGAAGCCTATTACACCTGTAAACAACAATATAAGAAACGTCCCCGTACCTGGTCCGAAGAAACCGTCATACACACCCATAACAAGCCCGATCAATAAGGACAAGCCAAATATTTTAAAGCCTGAAAGATAGGATATTCTGTTTTCCTCACCGAATTTTTTTCTTGTAATAATGAAGACAGCAGCAACCGGCAGCATAATGATTAAAAAGTATCTGAGATATATATCACTAAGAGCCAGAGCAGCTTTTGCTCCGAGGTATGACCCAAAAAGAGCGCTTATAACTGCCGCAACTGCTGATTTAAGGTGAATCTTGCCATTCTTTAAAAATCTGAAAGCAGAAAACATGGTTCCGAAGGTTGATGAAAGCTTATTTGTTCCATAGGCATAATGAACAGGAAGTCCGGCAAAAAGATATGCCGGCAGGGAAATCAATCCCCCTCCGCCTGCTATTGAATCTACAAATCCCGCTACGAATATCAACGGACATACGGTGATTATCATTGAAAATGTAAGGTGCATAATTCGCCTTTCTGTATTTGATACCTAACTAAAATAAATGTAATTACCAATTATTATAACAATATTGATGGCAAATTAAATAAAACTTTAGAAACAAAAATACCCCCCCTGTTTTTTTCTTTTTCTTTACAAATCATAAATTATATATTACAATGTAATTGATAATGATTATCATTTTCTATACTGAAGATCGGAGTATTATATGAAGAATTTGCTTTCCAGGAAACAGCATAACGCAAAATTGACTGCTCTTGATTTTTTAAAATATATCGGCCCGGGATTCCTTGTTACCATAGGGTTCATAGATCCCGGAAACTGGGCTGCAAACGTATCGGCAGGCTCTGCATATGGCTATTCGATTCTATGGGTAATAACCCTTTCCACCTTTCTGCTTATATTCCTGCAGCATAACGCTGCTCATTTGGGTATAGTTACAGGTTACTGCCTGTCTGAAGCAGCCAATATTTACCTAAAGCCTTGGATAAGCAAACCTATTATTTATTCTGCAATGGGGGCATCTATATCTACGGCACTGGCAGAAATTCTGGGAAGCTCCATAGCTTTGCAGATGCTGTTTAAAATACCCATGCGTATAGGCATGGTGCTTGTTTCGGTTTTTATTGTTGTAATGCTGTTCACTAATTCTTATAAGAAATTGGAAAGGTGGATAATAGGTTTTGTTTCTCTGATAGGAATTTCTTTCATAATAGAACTCTGCTTTGTGCATGTAAAGTGGAATAATGTATTGGTTTCAAGTGCTATTCCAAGTTTTCCGAAGGGTTCGATGCTTCTTATAATGAGTGTCCTGGGAGCCGTTGTAATGCCAGGCAACTTGTTCCTGCACTCGGAAGTTATTCAAAGCAGGCAGTGGAACACAGAAAACGAGCATGTAAAAGAGAAATACTTAAAATTCGAATTCATGGATACAATTTTCTCAATGCTTGCAGGTTGGGCCATCAATTGTGCAATAATCATAATAGCAGCTGCCACCTTTTTTACCAGCAAGATTCAGGTTACCGAACTATCCCAGGCCCATGAAATGCTTGAACCGCTTCTGGGAAATACGGCATCTGCAATATTTGCAATAGCGCTGCTGCTCTCCGGTATTGCTTCATGTATAACTGCAGGTATGTCCGGAGGAAGTATTTTTACCGGCTTATATCGAGAATGCTATGACATTTCAGACAACCACACAAAAGCAGGTGTTCTGATAACTATAATTCCCGCATTAATAATATCCTTTCTAATATCCGATCCTCTGAAAGGATTGATATACTCCCAAATGCTTCTTAGTATTCAGCTTCCTTTCACCATCTTCCTGCAGATATACCTTACATCATCAAAGAAGGTTATGGGTAAATACAGGAATTCAAAATTGAACCTTGTTTTCCTTTGGATAACAGGAATAGTAATTTCAGCTTTAAACATCCTGCTTTTTATTAGTACTATAGTAAAATAAAAATTTTTCTTTTAGTTGATTGGTGTTTTGTATATAATTAAATAAATTGACTTGATATTCCAGTTGGAGAAATTTTGACAGGAGCGATATCAATGGAAGAAAATACGGTAAAACTCAAAGAGCAGCTTAAGGAGAAAGGTTATAAGCTCACAACACAGAGGCAGGTGATCCTGGATGTTATGATCGAACATCAGGGTCAGCACCTGAGCACAGATGAGGTATATTCCCTTGTTAAGGAAAAACATCCTGAAATAGGGCTTGCAACCGTATATAGAACGCTTTTACTCTTGGATGAGCTTGGAATAGTTCATAAATTGGATCTGGATGATGAATTCAGCAGATATGAGCTGAATACCGATACCAAAGACCACAGACACCATCATCTTATATGTATGAGATGTGGTTCGGTCATAGGCATGGAAGAAGATCTTCTGGATGAACTCGAGCAACAGATAAGAGATAAATACAACTTTCTTGTAACCGATCACAGGGTAAAATTCTACGGTATCTGTCAAAAGTGCCGTGGGGTGGAAAATACTGGTGCATCAGTTAAACGGACACTGTAATAATGCCGGGCTATTTGGTCATATAATTATATGATAAATGTCCGATTGCATATCCAATAAAGTTTAAAGAAAACCAAACGAACCGATAATGGTTTTCTTTTTTAATATGCTTGATAAATTATCAAGCTGGAAAGTTTTTTGCCTGATATTTTAAACCAGGAGGATAGTATGGAAGATTACGCTATCGCACTAGGGGGCGGCGGAGCCAGAGGAGGATATGAAATAGGGGTCTGGAAAGCTTTAAAGGAGCTGGGAATACCCATTGCAGCAGTAGCAGGTACATCGGTAGGTGCACTTAACGGTGCAGTTATGGTCCAGGATGATTTTGACAGGGCTTATGAATTATGGACCAGTATGACTGCCGAAAGAATAATAAATCTTGAAAACGATATATTTATTAAAGCCGGAAAAAAGAAAAACCGGGTGGAAAAATTCAAACTTGTCAAGCAAGTCATATCATCTAAGGGATTAGATCAAAGTCCTCTGAAACAGCTTATCAGCGAAATTATAGATGAAAACAGGGTTAGAAATTCACAAATGGATTTTGGCATAGTCACTTTCCGTCTTTCCGGCCTTAAACCTGTAAAGCTTTTCAAAGAAGATATTCCAACCGGCAAGCTGGTTGATTATCTGATTGCCAGCTCATGCTTCCCTGCTTTCAAGCCTTACGAAATAGACAACAACAAATATATTGACGGCGGCTTTGCGGATAACATACCCATATCCATGCTGGTTGAGAAAAATTATAAAAATATAATATCCGTTGATGTTTCCGGCCCTGGCAGAGTTAAAAAGGTCGATACAAGCAGTGTGAATATAATATACATAAAGAATTCCGATGACCTTGGCGGTATTCTTGAATTTGACGGTGAAAGATCAAAATTCAACATAGAACTTGGTTATTACGATACTCTTAAAACCTTTTCGGTACTATACGGTAAAAAGTACTGCCTATTAGCGCCAAACAAATCTGAAGAGGTTATCTGCAGTTCTTATCCCGAAAAGCTGGAGCGAAAGGATCTTATAAACTTTTACCTTTACCTTGGACTTAACCTCGATGACAAAATGAGCGCAAGAGATAAATTTATTACTCACAGGGTTATTAAAGCAATAAAGCTGTACTCCGATAAACCCCTGAATGCTGATAACACCTTGACGGCCATGGCTGAAATATGTGCCGAGCTTGTTGGAATTGAGAGGTTCAGGAGATATACTTATTATGAGCTTGTAGATAAAATAATAAGCGAATATAAAGCTTCGGTTTCCGATAAGGATTTTGCAGTTTACTCAAAATTAATACACCGGTTTATCCGTCGTGATAGTTCAATTACCTTTGATATAGATGGAAATACTCCATTAATAAACAGAAAATATCTTGTATTTTTTATGCCTCAATTGACGGTGAATGACCAAAAGGTAATCAAATACAGGAAACTGCTATCGGCTGCACTGCCCAAGGTTTCAGCTGCAAATCTGTTTTTGTCCTTTATATTGTCGGCACCATCATACTAATTATAATCCCTTCCCTTTTCTCGGAACTTTTAAATAATGAATGAACTTTTTATGAATAAATTCGTCAAATTCAACTGGCAGTATATGTTAATCAGAACATATTAATTTGTTTCAAGGAGCATTTGTATGAAAAGAATATTGAATTTCTTTAAAAGCAAGCCGAAATTAGCCATTTCACTATCAGCAGTGGCTGTTCTTACGGCAGTTTTTATCGTTCTTGCAGCAGCGGGTCTTATTTTTAACAAAAGCGATAAAGCCGCTATATCGGCAGAAAGCGTAAAAATCCTAAGGCAATTGAGTTATGACAATACCAATATAACCCCTGTCTCCTCGGACAGCGCCGGTGTAGATCTGGAATCAGGATTCAGGATATCCAGTACCGTTGATCTAGACGGCAAATATTTGAATAATATACTTAGGATCAGTCCTGTCCAGGAGTTTAAAATAGAAACTGTTTCAAAAAAAGAATACCTTGTTAAGTTTGATACAAATCTAAAAGCAGATAGTATTTACAAATTGGCTTTGGGGGACGGCAGCCAGAATAAATTGGTTTGGGCCTTTCAGACAAAAAAAAGCTTAAGGGTTACAGGTACCCTTCCAAGAGACAAAACCAATTATGTTCCTTTAAATACCGGAATAGAAATAACCTTAAGCTACGAAGGTGTTCAGAATTTTGAAAATTATTTTGAAATAACTCCAAACGTAAAAGGAAGGTTTGAATATCATAAGAAGACAGTTGTATTCGCACCTGAAAATCTGGCCGAAAATACTGTCTACACGGTTACCCTTAAAAAAGGTCTTCAGCTTAAAGACAGCAATGAAAAGCTGGACAGCGATTATACCTTCAGCTTTCAGACCCAGTCAGGCAACAATTCCGATCAGGCAGTATCCTACTTTACCGATGATTTATATAACTTTACGCCACAGGATACACCGGCCATGGAAGTATACGCAGATGATAAGGCAAAAAACTCCGAGGCAACGGTTGATGTATATAAATATCCTGATGAAAAAAGATTTCTTGACAATATAAAAGCAACCGACAAGTATCCGAGTTGGGCTTATATCGACAGGTCTAAATTATCATATGACAGCACCGGCCTTGCAAAACAGCTCTCATTCAAAGCCAAGCTCTCACCTACCGGCGAGGACTGGTGGAAGCGTTATTACGTTGTATTGCCGTCAAGCCTACCTGAAGGACAGTATCTTGTAAAAACGTCAATAAACGGCAAATCCTTTGCGACCAATCTGCAGATAAGTGATGCTTCAGTATATATAGCAGTTGCCAAAAACCAAACATTAGTGTGGGTCAACAACACGGTAAACGGAGGTCCGGAGGCCGCTACTATAGAAGCCGACGGTATTAAGGCTGTTAAAACAGACAAAGATGGTACTGCACTTATAAAGGAGGCTATCCCGAAGCCAGTAAATGGCAGCAATTACTACTTTAAAATATCAAGGCAGGGCAAAGCCCCGTTTATTGCCCAGGTTCAGTCAGAGACTCTATATAATGAAAAAGGCCAGTATTCCTATAGTAATTACAACAATAACGATGTCAACAATGAATACTGGACATATATGTTCCTGGACAGAGGCTTGTATCTTCCCAGTGATTCGGTAAATATCTGGGGATCGGTAAAGCCGAGGGATGGTTCCAAGCTTAAAGGAAAAGCAGTAATTCAGATTACAAGCAATAATTACACTTTGGATTCTTCTTCAGGTAATGCGCTACAGGAAAAAGAAATTCAGCTTGACAGTTCCGGTTCTTATATGGGAAAATTCGACTATTTCAATTACAGTCCGGGATACTACAATATAAATCTTGTCATAGACGGCAGGACTATTGTTCAAAAGAGCTTCGAGGTCAAACAATACCAGAAGCCGGCATACACATTGAATATAATTCCATCCAGGAATTTCATGTTCGGCTGGGAGAATCTGAATTATAACGTAGGTGCAAGCTTTTTTGAAGGCACACCCGTATCCGGCTTAAAGCTTAATTACTATTTGAATTCGAACGGTAAATCCCAGGAGGGCAAGCTGACTTGCAACAGCAGTGGTAATACCAATTTAAGCGTTACCCCAGATAAAAACACTTTAAGCTGGCGTCCTTTACAGATAACTCTGAATTTATATAATGCCCAGGCCGAGGAACAGGAAGTTTCGGCAAATAATACCGTCCTCATGTTCCCTAAGGATACAATGATAGAAGCCAAGGGGAAACGCAGCGGCAATAACGAAACAGTGGAGGTTTCTACAAACCTTATTGACATAAGCAAACTTAAAACAGAGAATCTCTATCCCGATTCATCAGATTATAAAGGTGCTCCCAGGGATATGAAGATAAAGGCAAGAATTTATGAAGAACATTGGGAAAAAAGTGAGATTGGAGAATATTACGACTTTATAAACAAGACAACGGTCAAGAAGTATGAATACGATAAAGTAAGCAATCTGGCAAAAGAGCTGGAGTTCAGTACCGTAAACGGCAAATACAACTTTGATCTCCCTATTACCAAAGATAGCTCCTACCGTCTGGTATTAGACGGAACCGATACAAGAAACAATGCGGTTGAAGAGGAAACCTACGTCTATCCTTTCGACTACAGTTACAATAATTCTGCTGAAAACAGCTATACTCTGGGCTCTGGAAGTGAAACACAAAAATATAAGGTAAACGACAGGGTAGATATAAATCTGCTTAGTAATAATTCGGACTTTTCAGCTCCGGCAGGTTCAAAGACATTATTTATGACCCTCAAAAACGGCATTGCGGATTATAAGATTCAGTCAGAAAACAAGTATTCCTTTAGCTTTTCAAATGACGATATCCCAAATATATATGTTATGGCGGTATATTTTGACGGAAAACGGATATACGGTGCAGGAATCAAACCTATAATATATGATTACAGTGAAAAGAACCTGCAAATAGAAGTTAAAGCCGATAAGCAGGAATATAAGCCTGGTGATACAGCCAACCTCAATGTGACCGTAAAAGACAGCAAAGGGAATCCCTGCAAGGCCGATGTGAATTTAAGCATAGTTGATGAAGCCTTCTTTGCGGTAAGGGACCAGTATGTGGATACGCTTAATTCAATATACTCGTATATGGTGGCATCAGGTATTATAACCGACTATCTGTCCTATACCCCTATTGACCTTAATTCAAATCCCAAGGCCGAACAAGGCGGTGAAGGCGGTGATACCTATATCAGATCGAATTTTAAAGATACGGCCTTCTTCAATACCCTTCATACTGATAACTCAGGCAAGGCCAAAGCAAGCTTCAAGCTTCCAGACAACCTGACCACCTGGAGAGTCACCTATCAGGGCATAACATCAGACATTAAGGCCGGTTCGGGTAAAACAAGCATAAAAGTAACTCAGCCTTATTTTGTCAATGCAATATTTAATGATATATTTATGAATGGAGACAGTCCGGCTGTCACAACCAGAGTGTTCGGCAGCAATGCTGCAGCAGGCGGCAAAGTGGATTATTCAATAATACTTGAGGGCCCTGACGGCAGGAAATCAACCTTAACTAATACGGGAACCGTCGGTTTATGCACAGTTACCCCTATCGGGAAATTAACAACCGGGGATTATTCCATGACGATTACTGCCAGATCGGGAAGTTTAAGTGACAGTATGAAAAAGGACTTCAAGGTTGTAGACAATTTGCTTGAAGCCGGCAGGTCAAAAAGCTATAAACTGGAACAGAATACAAAGCCTCAGGGAGGCAAAACCATTACAAAACTTGTATTTTACAACAACGACTCCTCGGCGGTATATGATACTCTCGATTCTTTACGGTATTCCTGGGGTGAAAGGATAGACCAGAAATTATCAAGGAAGATTGCTGCAGATCTTCTGAAGCAATATTATAATGAAGATGTCTTTAACCAGGAAGATACTGATTTTCAGATGTATCAGCAGAATGACGGCGGTATAGCACTAATGAAATACGGAAGCAGCGATCCGGAATTATCAGCCAGAGTATGCACAGTTGCCAAAGGCTTATTTGATGAAACAGCGCTGAAATCTTATTTTTATAATACTATAACCAACAAGGATTCCACTCCGGAAGCAGTAGCCGCCTCATACTGGGGGCTTGCCGCTTTAAATGAACCTGTTCTCATAGATATAAAGAACCTGATAAACAACCCGTCAATAGGCGTGAAGGAAAAGCTTTATCTTGCAGCAGCACTTGCCGACATCGGCGATATCAGTTCGGCAAAAGACATATATTCAAAGCTATTATCCTCATACGGCAAAAGAGAAACGCCTTACACATATATTGACGCTGCCTCGAGGGATGATATAGTAGAACTCACTGCTTTGTGTTCGGTAACTGCCCTGAAAATAAATGCTCCCGAAAAGCTTGAGATGATTAGCTATGTCAATAAAAATTCCACTAAAGACATACTTGCCAATCTTGAGCAACTATATTTCGTGGCAAATACAATACCCAACTGCAGCCAAGCCGGAAAATTCAATTATACATTGAACGGAAGCACTAAAACGGTAATTCTGGATAAAAACGAAAAGTATGAGCTGGATTTGACTTCAGATATGCTCAACAATATTAAGTTTGAAAGTATTCAGGGAGACATAAGAGTTGTTTCATCTTTTGAAGGACCGGTAAATGATTTGATGTCCTCTTCCGGCGGACTTGCAACAATAAAAAGAAGCTACAGTGTTGATGGTATCACCAAAAATTCCTTCAAGCAATCCGACCTTATAAAGGTAACTCTGCAGTTTGATTTCAAGGAAGCCGCACCTGACGGTTATTATGAAGTGACCGACGTGCTTCCGGCAGGTTTGGATTATGTTTCATCAGGTCCCATGCAGTACGAACCCAATACCTGGTATCCTGTTGAACAGGACGGTCAAAAGCTTGTATTCGGAAGCTATTATGATAAAAACAATATAAAGGACATGAAAAAGACCATAACCTATTATGTCAGAGCCACCTCTCCCGGAACCTTCACAGCAGACAATGCGATGATCAAGCATTACGGGAGCGATATAGCAGGCTTTACAGGAAAACAACAGATACAGATAGGAAAATAGGATGAAAACATTTTTGAAAATATTCGCTGTTATAATTATCATAGGTGCCTTATTCATACTTCTCCCTTCAGGGAAAAAAATTACCCGCACAGCAGAGCCGGCTAATACGCCGGCTAAAGCTGCTGTGCGGATAAAATGCAATTTTTATGATGAAAAGGATTTCAGAAGGTCGGTAATGGATGCTAAAAACTTTGACCTCCCTTCTGCTCCTCTAAAAGGAGGCATTGTCCCCCATCATCTTTTAGCCGGAAATATAATTGCGTCATTTTTCAGTACTCTTTCTTTGCAGAAGCCTGAACTGGTAATAGTTATCGCTCCCAACCATGACGGCATCGGGGCAAATGATATACAGACCGGAAGTTTCAGCTGGGAAACTCCCTTTGGAATATTGGACGCGGATTTAAGAACTGTAAAAGGCTTAATTGATTCAAAGGCTGCGGCTGAAAACAATGACCTGATGCAGCAGGACCATTCAATTTCCGGATTGGTACCATATATAAAATACTACATGCCTGATGCAAAAATAGAACCTGTAATGCTCCGTGGAAGTATGAGCACCGAGAAGTCGGTTTGGCTTGGGAATGAACTTATAAAGCAGGCCAGAGGCAGGAATTTTGTAGTAATTGCCTCTATTGATTTTTCACATTATCTTCCTGGCAGTACAGCCGACAAAATGGATGAGATTACTCTAAAAGCAATCAAGGAAAGAGATCTGAACAGCATAAGCAATATGGGCAATGACAATCTGGACTCCCCGCCTTCATTGATCTGTTTTCTTTCAGCAATGAAAGCAGCAGGGGCTGAGAATTTTGACGTTGCAGAGCACAACAATTCCGACAAGCTTACCGGAAGCAAGACCAACAGCACAACAAGCTATTTTTCCATGCTGTTTTATTAATCTCCAAGGCAAGTTCCTACATCCCGGGCATCCTTTATGAGAATGTGGTCCGATGGTACCATTTTCAACCTGCCTGCAACCTCTTCCAGCGGAAGAGCGGTTATTTTATCATTGAACCTTGCTACCATCTTTCCATAATCTCCATCATTCAGGAGCTCGGCAGCCGCAGTTCCGAACTGCGTAGCTATAACTCTGTCGTAAGGCGAAGGCGCTCCTCCCCTCTGTTGATATCCCAGTACCGAAACCCTTACATCCATTCCTGTGCTTTCTTCTATCTCCCTGGCAATTTCATAGCCTTTGGTGGGAAACTTACCCGCCTCCCTTTTCTTTTTAAGATCCTTCCTGCTCATGCCGGATTCTTCAATGGAGATAGCCCCCTCTGCAACCACTACTATTGAGAAGGGTTTTCCGCCCTTAGCCCTGGCTTTTAGATGTTTTGCAATACTATTTATGTCATATGGGATTTCTGGCAGAATTATTACATCTCCTCCGCCGGCAACTCCCGAATATAAAGCCAGCCAGCCTGCGGTATGACCCATTACCTCAATAACCATTACCCGGTTATGGGAATGGGCTGTTGAATGAAGCCTGTCTATTGCTTCGGTGGCTATATCGACAGCACTGTGGAATCCGAAGGTGATATCGGTACCATATATATCATTGTCAATTGTTTTGGGCAGGCCGATAATATTAAATCCTTCCTTTTTCAAAAGAGCAGCTGTATTATGCGTTCCATTGCCCCCCAGAACTACCACGCAGTCCAGATTGTATTTATTATAGGTATTTCTTATGGCTTCCAGTCTCTTTTCCACTATGGAAGCATCCGCACCCTTTTCAACTTTGAAGGGTTTCTCTCTTGATGTTCCAAGTATAGTACCGCCTTTTGTGAGAATACCCGAGACATCCTCAGGCTTTAGTGGCTTAACATTGCCGTCTATCAAGCCTTTGTAACCATTCATAATTCCCATTGCCTTCATACCGTAAATACCATACGCAGCTTTGGCAACTCCTCTGATAGCAGCATTTAATCCAGGACAGTCTCCCCCGCTTGTTAAAATTCCAAATGTTTTTGTTGCAGCTTTAGCCATAGGAATACCTCCAGTTTGAAACAGACACCCAGATATTTAAGTATTTTAAATTCTATAATGATTACTTTAAGTATAATAAATTAAATTATACCATATTGACTTTATATTTAATCATAGTGGTTTTTCTCAATTTTCCGACCCGTTTTTTTAAATTTTATAAAATAACATTAAACAAATTGGAAAAATCCCGAAACAGTATTATTATATGGGCTGGTAAGGCTATCCGAGTTTAATTCTGCACTAAATTTAAAGGACAAAACAATATATTCTGTTGACATATATGCAAATTTTGAGTTAAATAGTATTGAAGCTTTTTATTAGCTAGATATATATCAATATAAAAAATATAATTCTTAATTTCAACTATTTAAAAATACTTTACAAAGCCTTCATAACAAATGCCGATTACGGAGAGACATTCATTAATGGAATTCAGTTATTTGATTAAAGGCCTGATTTCAGGTGTTATAATAAGTTTTCCCATAGGCCCCATGGGTATGATATGCCTTAGAAATACATTAAGGAAAGGAAGAATTCATGGGCTTGCTTCAGGTGTGGGTGCTGCGGTTTGTGATGCTCTCTATGCGGCTGTTATCTGTTTTGGATTGACCTTTGTTTCCAATTTTTTGACCGATCACAGGGAACTGCTAAGAATACTCAGCGGTTTGATGCTATGTGGTATTGGGTTGGTGATTTATTTTGCAAAAACATCCGGCGAAGATATTTCGGTAAACGGCAAAAATGTTTTCGGTTCATTTATTTCAACATTTCTACTATCCTTTTCAAATCCCATGATAATATTTACATTTATAGCACTGTTCACAGCACTAGGTGTTGGAACAGGCCATATGGATTTCATCTGTGCAGTATTTCTGGTTATAGGAGTATTTTTAGGTTCTGCCTCATGGTGGATGGTCCTTATAACCGATTTTGATCTCGGCAGAATACGTATAGGTCTGGACACTCCTGTTATGAAGACTATAAAAAAGACAATAGGCATAATTATAATGTTGGCAGGAATAATTACCGTCTTTGTTGATTTCTCAACACTGGGAGATGTTGCAAATTCGGTTGCGGGAATATTTAAATAAGTATTTAAATACTATAAAATATTTATTACCATGGTTTGTTTCGGTTAAGCCACCCATTCCTTACCCAATGTTCTTTATCAGTAGGGTTCCAGTTATTTGATTTTTGGCTCATCTGCATAAGTTTGAACATAGCCTTGGTCTTAATTCCAGGCTTTACATTGCCAATCTTATTTAGAATTTTAGCAGCCATTTGCGTAACATCATTTTCGATATGTGACTTTTTCTCGGATTTTACAGTTTCCCAACTTGAGGCGCCTACATTTTTACCAAAACGGTATACTTTACCCACTCCCCAATAGAACAGATTATCTTTTAAAGCTTTTGTTACTTTTCCTGCGCCTGCACCAGCAGCAGTTGAAATAACAAGCCCGACCTTGCTGAACATTTTTGGATGAGGACGGTGAGGTATCCAACGGTAACCCATATGGTCGAGAAAAGTTTTAAGCTGACCGCTCATTCCCAATACATAACAAGGTGATTCCAATATCACAAGATCAGCTTCTTCAATTGCATTTACAACCGGTTGAACAATATCAGCATGAGGGCACTTATCCTCGCCTTTTGTAAAACAATTGAAACACCCGATACAGAAAGAAGGTGTATGCTTTGGCATAAAAAATTCATTTATTTCAGTATTTTTATCAGATAGCTTTTCCAAGAAAAGCTGCGTGATATTCCATGTACTGCCTTTATGCATTTGGCCATGCAAAACTGTAATCTTCATATTGTCCCCCACTTTTTATATAACTCATCAGTCAACCGATTATGTCCCATTTCCCTTGGCTTATAAATTTGTTTGCCCTATCCTCGGCCAGCTTTACCACCTTATCCTCATATCCCATTATGCCAAGCAGTTTGATGGCATTTCTGGTCATGGATTTCCCTTCATAAAGTTTATAATCAAATATTATTTTGTTATCCTCAATTTTCTCCTGGAAATGAAAGTTTTTATAATTTTTATTCAGAATATTGGTAAGCTCTATATCATGTGTTGCGGCAAAACACAGGCAGTTGCTTTTGCTCAGAGAGTATAGTATCTGGGATGAAGCCGACACCCTTTCAACAGTATTGGTACCCCTTAAAACCTCATCTATAAAGCACAGGCAAGGAACATCCTCATTAAGATAATCAAGAATTCTCTTAAGCGATTTTATTTCAACTATAAAATAGCTTTCGTTATTAAACAGATTATCCTTTAAAGCCATTGAACTGAACACCATAAAGCGGCCTGACGAGTACTCCTTTGCGAGGCAGGTATAAATGGTTTGGGCAAAAATTGCATTGAGTGCTACAGTTTTTAAGAAGGTTGATTTGCCTGATGCATTGGAGCCTGTAAGCAGCACCGAATCGGAGGTGCTCAGTGAATTGGTTACAGGGTCTGATATCAACGGGTGGTATATTTCTTTGAAATCAAGAGCTCTGTTGTCACTTCCGGTATTTAGCTTAGGTACGGTATAATAGGAAATGCTCTTCCTGAATGACGCAATGGAAATCATACTGTCAAGCAGTCCGATTGTTTCATATACCTTTTTGAACTGCTCATTGTGCTTGTATATGGTATTCATTATACTTTCGTAGTCGATTGCTTCTCTCAGCAAAATTATTCTGAAATATTCCGTAAAAATATCGCCGTTGTTGACTGAAAATATGTAAAATGCTTTTCTGGTTATTTTTTTAATATCCCTGATATTCTCTTCCAAAATAGCATTGTATTGCTTTAGTTCAGGAATGTTTTCCTTAACAATCTTTTTTGCACTGCTTGTCATGCCTATAATATAAGCCAGTATTTCAAGCTGCGCTCCAATAATGTTTTTCAGTCTGTAATGAATAAGCATGTTTATTATAAAAGTGATAATGATCATCGTAAACCCAAAGCCTATGTTGAAAATAAGCAGGAAGGGTGAAATCAGGGCAGCCGCGGATAACAGCTTGTAAATGAATACATTGCTGCTATAATGCTCGGCTTTTCCGAAAAAGTAATCAGATATATTTACAAATTTAGCTTTGCCAAGGCTGGCAAAAATGAACTGAAGCTTTTCGCGTATAAGCTTCTTGTTTCCAAACAGGTTTACAAGCCTGTCACGTTCTTCCAACACTGTTTGATCAAAGGACGGCCTTCTGAGCAAATTATAAAGATACTCTTCTCCGATATTTGACTGCGTAGAATTTAATCTTTTGAATACATTATCCATATCCAGGTCATACCAGGTTATATCATCAATTATGTTCCTATTCTCTCCAAGCTCCGAAACGTTTTTATAAAAGCTTGAAATACTGGAAAAGTCCTCATCGGTATATTTTCGTTCTGCCTTCTTACCCCACTGGGAAGAAATTTTCAGCCTTAAACTGCTTCTTTTGTTTGCCTTGGTTACTTTAGATGCTATAAAACTTATTACTATAGCAGCCACAATTACTAATACCGGAAATAAACCATCTTTCATATGAAACCACCTCGTTTATATAGAAGAATTATCCTTAAGTTTAGTACTTGAAAATGCACTTTCATTGCATAGTCATTAATCAATTATAAAATAATACCATTTGTATATCAATCTGTTTTTATCTATAAAAATCTGTTCAGCAAATCCTGTTTTTATCCGAAGGATTGTATGGATTGTAAATATATTCTTGTGGAGGCTGTATATGTTTAAATATCTTGATGTTATCGGGGTACCGGTGGATTTTGGAGCAAATAAAAGGGGCGTTGACATGGGTCCAAGCGCCATAAGATATTCAGGACTTAAAAATGCCGTCACAGAATTCGGGATTAATTACCGTGACCTTGGCAACTTGGCCGTTCCCATGCCCAAATCGGACCTTGAAAATACAGATGAAAAAATGAAGTATCTAAAAGAAATAAACAAGGTTAACGAAGCCTTGAGCAAAAAAGTGTCCAAGAGCCTCCAAGAGGGTAATATACCTCTTGTATTGGGTGGTGATCACAGTATAGCGGTAGGAAGCGTTCTCGGAACACAAAGCGCTCTGAAGAACACAGGTATCATATGGATGGATGCACATGGTGATTTTAATACAAGAGAAACAACTCTTTCAGGAAACCTTCACGGAATGTCGCTTGCTGCTGTTACCGGGGCAGGATCTGGTGAAATGACAGGTTTCAAGCCCGAAGGTATCAATTATGTAAATCCTGATAAAGTAGCCATTATAGGTGTAAGATGTCTTGACAGGGACGAGGCAAAACTCCTCCATAAATCAGGTGTACATATTTTCACCATGGAAGATATAGATATGTACGGTATGCGCGAGGTTATGAAAAAAGCTATTGAAATTGTTGAAAAAGATACCAAAGGTTTTCATTTAAGCTTCGACATAGATGTAATAACTCCAACTGAAGCGCCCGGAGTCGGCACGCCTGTTAAAGGCGGTCTGACATACCGCGAAGCACATCTGGCAGTGGAAATGCTGTCTTCCCGTCAAAAACTCCGTTCTCTTGAGTTTGTTGAATTGAATCCGATAATGGATAATGCAAATGTTACCGGTGAATTGGCAGTATCTCTGATTTGCTCGGTTCTGGGAAAAAAGATTTTCAAAATAATTCCGTAACCATTAATTATTAGCCCAAATATGATATTTTAAACATTCCACAAAATTATCTCCCTGCATATTATGTAATACGCCAATTGATATGCGGGGTGATTTTGTGAATGGATTGAAAATCGGTGATATTGTTGCCAGAAAGTCTTATGGCGGTGATGTTTTTTTTACAATAGAAAAGGTTCTGGATTCAAGAGACGATAGCAAAAAGTATGTTTTAAGAGGTTTACACCAGAGACTTCTTGCCGACTCGCACCCGGACGATCTTATTAAAAAAGATTCAAGAGAAGTTATGTATAAAATTCAAAGAAGTACAGCTTTTTTAAAAAGGCAGGCCCATTTAAGAAACTTCCCATCTAAATTCCTGTCTCTAAGATATAACTCAAGACCCGGAACGATTCTCCATATTGACTCCAGTGGAGATTTTATGCAACGCTGCATCTCGCAGTATAAAGAATCGGGTATTAAATGTTACGGAGTTCAGGCAGATGAAAGTGAACAGCCTTACCGTGTGGCAAGATTATTAGAGCAGTACAGACCTGATATTCTGGTTGTAACGGGACATGATGCCTTAAAAAAGGATTCGGCCAATATTCATTCAATAGATAACTACTGGCACTCAAAATACTTTATACAATCGGTAACTGAAGCCAGAAAATACGAAGCTGATAAAAATAAGCTTTGCATATTTGCAGGTGCATGCCAATCCTACTATGAAGCTATAATGAATGCCGGAGCAAATTTTGCCAGCTCACCCGGAAGAATATTGATAAATGCGCTTGACCCGGCAATGGTTGCAGAAAAGGTAGCACTGACCGACTACAGAAAAGTCGTGACCCAATATGATGTGGCAAGAATTACAGTATCGGGAAGCAAAGGAATCGGAGGAATTACTACAAAGGGTCGGCTTACATGGGTATAATAAAATTAAGTAAAATACAGGGGCAAATATCACCCCTGTATTTTTTCATGTCCTAAGTAAATAATATAAAAAGTTTATCTCCAATTAAAAGAGGGATTGTTTAATGCACTCTATTATTAAAACCTGGAAACCTGAGGTTTTTCAGGGCAGCATAAGAAAAAAGAATTATTTTGAGGGCTGGTATTATAAGCTAATCGATAAAGACAAGCTCAATACAATCGCAGTTATTCCCGGAATCTCATTGGGAAACAACAGGGAAAACTCCCATGCTTTTGTACAGGTGGCAGATGCTGTTGCCAATGATATTCAATATTATAAATACGATATGGATGATTTTAAATTCTCCAGAAAGCGGTTTGAAGTCAGTATCAAAGATAATTGTTTCAGTAATAAAGAAATCAGCCTTAATCTAAATAACAAGGATAAAACCATCCATGGCAGCCTTGAATTCAATTCCATAATAAGTTTTCCCAAAACGCTGTTCAATCCCGGTATTATGGGGCCTTACTCCTTTATCCCCTTTATGGAATGCTACCACGGTATAGTAAACGTACACCACGAAATCAAAGGAATTATCAATATAAACAATACTGCCACAGATTTCACAGGAGGTTATGGTTATATTGAGAAGGATTGGGGTAAATCCTTTCCTGAATCCTGGATATGGCTCCAGTCAAATCATTTTGAGCAGGGTGATGTATCAGTTATGTTTTCTGCAGCCAGAATTCCATGGTTACATAAATTCTTTACAGGTTTTATCTCTTTTATAAGAATCGGAGATAAATTTTATCGTTTTGCAACCTATACCGGAGCAAAAGTAAAATTGATTGATTTTAATGAGAATATGTTTGAAATTCATATGGAAGATTCCAGACACCAATTGGACTTAAAGGCTGAAAATTCAGCAGGAGCAGTATTAAAAGCCCCCAGGAACGGAATGATGGACAGGGATATTACCGAGAGTATTTCTGCAAGGATTCATGTAAAATTTTCAAAGGCTGATAACAGCATAATCTTCGAAGGTCTTGGAGTAAATACAGGAATGGAGATAGCAGGCGGCATTTCAGAATTATTAAGTAATAAAAACAATAATTGAGGATATTTTTTTCATTAAAACAAAGGCTAAATATAAAGCTAAGGTTTATAAAAAAAGATACGAGCAGGAGGAAACAATTATGGATAAACAGGAATCAATCTGGGGAAGAAGCTTTGATAAAGCTCCTCTACCCTATTGGCTTGCATCTACAGATAAAACATCCTACCCTGTTTTGCGCGAGGATCTGGATGTAGATGTGGCAATAGTCGGAGGTGGAATGGTAGGTATCACTTCAGCGTACCTTCTTAAAAAAGCAGGTTTCAAAGTAGCTGTTCTGGAAGCTGAAAATATTCTTCAGGGCACTACTGCACATACCACCGCTAAAATAACCTCACAGCATGATTTGATTTATGATAAGCTGAAAAACCAATTTGGAATGGAAAAAGCTAAACAATATGCAGAAGCCAACGAGACTGCAATATCCTTCATAAATAAAATAATTGAAGAAAATGAAATTGATTGTGATTTTAGCTGGCAGCCGTCTTATATATATACAAATTCAGAAGAATACATTGAGCAGATTCAAAATGAAGTAAAAACCGCTTCTGCGCTTGGAATTAAAGC
>JAUZPR010000033.1 GCA_030705825.1 Bacillota bacterium
CGGATGGCTGATATTATTCTGGAAATGAAAAACATAACAAAGCTTTTCCCTGGTGTAAAGGCTTTGAATAATGTAAACCTGAAAGTGCAAACCGGCGAAATCCATGCCCTTGTTGGTGAAAACGGTGCAGGAAAGTCCACTCTCATGAATGTTCTTAGCGGTATTTACCCACACGGGACCTATACCGGAGATATAGTTTTTCAGGGTGAGGAATGCAGGTTTAAATCCATTAAGGACAGTGAAAAAATTGGTATTGTAATAATTCATCAGGAATTGGCACTGGTACCCTATCTGTCAATTGCAGAAAACATGTTCATGGAAATGAACGTGCAAAAAGGGGTATAATCGACTGGGATTCCACAAACGGTCAGGCCTTTCAGCATCTTAAAAGGGTTGGTTTGAAGGAACGCCCCAATTTACTGATTAAGGATATAAGTGTTGGAAAGCAGCAACTGGTAGAAATAGCTAAAGCTTTAGCTAAAGAAGTAAAGCTGCTGATTCTCGATGAACCAACAGCAGCACTTAATGAAGAGGAATCAAACAACCTGCTGAATCTACTGCTTGAGCTCAAAAAAGATGGCATCACCTCCATACTTATCTCCCATAAGCTTAGTGAAGTGTCACGTGTTGCAGATACAATAACAATAATACGTGACGGAGCTACAATAGAAACTCTGACAAAGGGAATAGACGATATAGGTGAAGATCGTATTATCAAAGGCATGGTTGGACGTGAACTTGTTGACCGATTCCCAAAGAGAACTCCAAAGATTGGAGATATTTCTTTTGAGGTAAAGGATTGGAATGTATACGATCCGCTGGTTGACGGCAGAAAGCTGATTAAAAATGTCAGTATGAACATCAGACGTGGAGAGGTTGTAGGAATATCCGGTCTTATGGGCGCCGGAAGAACAGAATTTGCAATGAGTGTGTTCGGCAGATCTTACGGAAAGCATATAACCGGAACAATTATCAAGGATGGAAAAGAAGTAACACTTCACAACGCAAAGCAGGCAATAGATAATGGTATAGCATATGTTACAGAGGACCGAAAGTCTGCAGGTCTCATATTGATTGATGATATAAAATGGAATACATCACTCTCAAGTCTTGATAAAATAAGCAAAAATCAAGTTATAAACGACAATAAGGAAATTTATGCTGTAGAGGAATATCGCAAAAAGCTTAATATAAAATCCTCAAGTATATTGCAGAAAGTTGGCAATCTTTCAGGAGGCAACCAGCAAAAGGTTGTACTCAGCAAGTGGATAATGTCCGAACCAGATATTTTGATATTGGATGAACCCACCCGTGGTATAGATGTCGGCGCGAAGTATGAAATTTATACGATTATCAATCAACTTGCGGATCAGGGTAAATCAATAATCTTTATTTCATCAGAACTCCCTGAAATACTTGGAATGTGTGATAGGATTTATGTTATGAATGAGGGTAGAATTGTCGGAGAACTGAACCGTGATGAAGCTTCTCAGGAAAATATCATGAAATGTATAATGAAAAGTAATAAGGAGGCGGTATAATGGAAAAGATTAAAGATATATTCAGAAATAATATCAGACAATATGCAATGCTGATTGCTCTGGTTTTTATCATGATTTTATTTGAAATACTGACTAGTGGGGTTCTCTTAAAAGCACAAAATGTAACAAACCTAATTATGCAAAACGCTTATGTCCTCATCCTTGCAATGGGTATGACACTTTGTATTCTAACTGGAGGTAATATTGACCTTTCTGTTGGTTCTCTAGTTGCTTTTATTGGAGCTTTGATTGGCACCTTTATTGTAACTATGCACATTAATATAGTATTAGCAATTTTCATGGTTTTATTAATAGGTGTTGCAGTTGGTATTTGGCAAGGATTCTGGATTGCTTATGTAAGAATACCGGCGTTTATTGTCACCCTGGCAGGTATGCTTGTTTTCAGAGGTTTGACAACTACAATACTACAAGGCCAGACTATTGCTCTTCCAGATAAATTCGATAAGATTGGCGCCGGGTTTATTCCTGATATAATATCTGGTTCCAAGCTGAATATTTTGACGCTTGTTGTGGCAGCAATTATATCTGTTATATATATTTTCCTACAACTAAAAAAACGTTCAAACCGTAAGGGATACGGTTTTGAAGTACCAAATAGTGCACTGTTTATTGTACAACTTGTATTGGTAGTAGTTGCGATACTTCTGATAGCATACAGTCTTGCAAGCTATAGTGGTATACCGATAGTACTGGTAATTATAGGAGCACTAGCACTTATATACTCTTTCGTAACAACCAAGACTGTGCCCGGAAGGCAGATTTATGCAATGGGTGGTAATGAAAAGGCAGCAAAGCTTTCGGGAATAAAAACAAATAAGGTACTTTTCCTGGTGTATGTAAATATGGCTGTTATATCAGCTATTGCCGGTATTGTCTTTTCTGCCAGAATAGCCTCTGCAAGCCCATTGGCAGGTCAAAACTTCGAACTTGATGCAATCGCAGCATGTTTTATAGGTGGTGCATCTGCAACAGGCGGAATAGGAACTGTCATAGGGGCAATAATTGGAGCACTTGTTATGGGCGTTCTTAACAACGGTATGTCAATCCTCGGTGTAGGCAGTGACTGGCAGCAGACGATAAAAGGTCTTGTACTTCTTTTAGCTGTTGCATTTGACGTATTATCCAAGAAAAAATAAGAAATAATTATCAATAATGATTTAGTATACTTCATAGTAAATAATCTGGCTCTGGAGTGCATGCTATGAATGCAAAGGAAAGAGTATATGCACAAATGGAAGGACGGCCGGTTGACAGGATACCTAATTTAAGTCTGATAATGCAATTTGCCGCAAGGTACATTAATGTACCTTACGGCAAATATGTAACCGACTATAGATATTTGGTTGATGCCAACATAAAATGCTGTGAGAAATTCGGTCTGGACATGGTAAGTGCAATATCCGATCCATTTAGAGAAACGGCTGCATTCGGTGCTGATGTTCTTATTAAGGAAGATGATGTACCTTTATGTCCGGAGCATTTCCTTGACAGCTGGACAAAGATGGATAAGCTTGTTAGATTTGATCCAATGGGAAATGCAAGGACTGCAGACAGGATAAATGCAATCCGGCTGTACAAGACCACAGTTGGTGATGAATATCCCATATGTGGATGGATAGAAGGACCAGTGGCAGAAAGCTGCGACCTGCGTGGAATAAATCAGTTAATGTATGACCTGTACGATGAACCTGATGCAGTAAGAGAATTACTGCAGATTTGCCTCGAACAGGGTATACAGTTTGCTGAGGCACAAATCCAGGCAGGTGCTGATTTTATAGGTATAGGTGATGCGGCGGCTTCCGTAATCGGTCCTGTATTATACAAGGAATTTGCTTTTGAATATCAAAAGCAGCTTGTAAGCAAGGTTCAAAAAATGGGTGCAAAAGTAAAACTTCATATATGCGGTGATATTAATCCAATTTTGCCTTTGCTGAAAGAAGTTGCCCCAGATATGCTTGATATTGATTTTATGGTTGATTTCAAAAGTGCTGTGAAAATTATTGATAATAAAATTGCACTTTGCGGAAATATAAACCCTGTGAGTACTATATTGGAAGGCAATGAGAAAACGATAGACAAATCGGTTGGAAATTGTATTGCCGATATGAATAATAAATCTTTTATCAGTAGTGGCTGCGAGATTCCGAAGTATACATCCACAGAGAATATGCTGGTATTTAAAAATTCTATTGATATTTACTCTAAATAATGACTGTTTGTATTTTTCCTCTCTATTTTAGATTATAATTCTTATCTCCATAAAGTATTCCTGCTTATTTGCCTTATAAAAAAAAGCAAATAAGCAGGACCCCATTTTATGAGAGAATTTAACATATCCAATTACTTCACTGGTTACATCTTGATTACATTTGAATTATTTCCCAGCCTTAGTAACTTTTCAATTATTAAGGCTATATCATATACCTGATTCTGCAAATGCATATCCAGAAAAAACACATTTAGCACAAAATAGTATATATGACTGAAGGTGGAATAAAAATGATAGGATTAAAAAAAGGTATTAATGTTACACTCGATCTACTTAACATCAAAAATTCAATCAAGAAAAAATTCATTTTGGTTTTCATATTGATAATACTTGTAATGGGTATATTGAGTTCTGCTACATATTTTATTATTAGTTCAACGGCAGATAAGTTCAATACAATGATTGATAATACTATTGAGGGAAACAAGCTGATAAATGAGGCAAGAAACATTACAACAGCAACAGAGGCAAACAGCGATAATTCATATCTTAATGCATACAGAAGCTCGGCGGAAATTAATTCAAGCAGTGCTGACAGCTTAAAGAGCAAAAAAGATTTGAAGGATAGTTTATCAAGAATAAACACGACAATAACATTACTCGAAAAAGATTATGTTAAAGATGAAAATGTAATTGATGCTCTCAGACAAGCCAGAAGAGTTTATTCAATGATAGATGGTGATATTAAAAGTCTAATATCTGTTTATGAAAAAAAGGATATAGCACAGGCTGCTACTTTAATAAACAAGATTACCCAAAACTGTGACATACTTATAAATTCCGCTCAGGATATAATTGCTGCCGAATTAACCGTAGACCAGCAGCAAAAGAATAGTTTAAACAAGGAATCTGCAAGAACAGGAATGATTATAATCATTCTGATAGTTGCAATTGGAGCTTGTAGTATAATTATTGCTTATATAATAACAAAAAGGATTGCAGGGACCATATCCAAACTGGCTAATATATCCCAAAATATCGCAAGCGGTAATCTACAGACAAAAAGCCTTGAGGTTAAATCTAAGGATGAAATTTCTGTTCTTGCTAGAGCCTTTAATTCAATGACCGAGAACTTAAGGTCATTGATAAGGAAAATTGCAGACAGCAGTTTCAGTATTGCCCACTCATCAGACCTTTTGAAGGCAGGAGCGCAGCAAAATACCCGCGCGATAGAGCAAATAGCTGCAACTATACAGCAGGTTTCATATGGGGCTGCAGAGCAATCACAAAAATCCCAGGAAAGTGTTGAAGTTATAAAAAATATTTTAACAGGTAACCAGAAAGTTTATGATAATGCACAGGTTGTACTCTCTACATCCGATAAAGCCACAAAAGCAGCTGAAGTCGGGAATGAAAGAATGGAAAACCTGCTTGGGCAGATCAGCACTATTGAAAATAAAATTATTGAAACCAGGGATGTAACCGATACACTTAAGAAACAAATGGGAGAAATAAAAAAGATACTCGATGTTATTAATCAAATCGCATCCCAGACAAATCTGCTTTCCCTTAACGCTGCCATAGAAGCTGCAAGAGCAGGTGAACACGGGAAAGGTTTTGCAGTAGTTGCCGACTCTATAAGAAAGCTGGCTGCCGCCTCATCAGGTGCAACCAAAGAAATAACCGATATACTAACACATATAGCCCGACAATCTGAAAGAGTTGCAGAAAGTATGGAAAGTGGAGTAAGTGTCGTACGTGAGGGGACTCAAATGGCCTATGAGGCAAGAGAATCCTTCACAAATATAGTTGGTACAAGTAAGGAAGTAAATAACCAGATAGAACAGATTAACAGTGAAATAGAAAAGATGATAGCAGAAATCGGAAGTGTTGAAGAAATGAGTAAAAACATTGCAGAGATAGCAAAACAATCATCTGCCGGAAGCCAGGAGGTGGCAGCAGCCATAGAAGAACAGACGGCGAGCCTTCAGGAAATTTTGTCTTCGGCTTCGGATTTGTCCGAAATGGCGGTTGGCCTGGAAACAACAATCAAGAGCTTTAAGCTTTGATAAGTGGCCATTTCGTGAAAGCGGGAGGGGCTCGGTGCCCCCATGATTTTACTATGGGAATAAACTCAAAATAATATAAATAATTAAGCCGTCAAATTTAATTGACGGCAGTTTTTTTTATAACAATTCCAGCAACTCCAGGGGGTGGCTAATCAATTTTTTTGCTCCGCCTTCCAAAAGCTCATCAGCCTTGCGGAAGCCCCACAGTACTCCGACTGCATACATTCCGGCGGAATTTGCCGTTTTCATATCGATATTTGTGTCACCAAGGTAAAGGAACTCTTCTGCTTTAAAGCCCATAGCTTTTATTATTTCAAGACAGGCTGCAGGATCGGGTTTTTTAGGAATAGGAGGTCTTTCTCCATATACGACATCAAAGTGCTGGTTTGGAAGTAATCTTTTAACCACTTCAAGAGTTGCAGCATGGGGTTTGTTCGACAATATGGCCGTTCTTATATTTCTTTCAGCCAGCCCATCAAGAAGCTTTGTAATTCCGTCATACGGACGGGTTTTTTCGGCCCAGCGTCTTGAATATTCCTCATTCATATCCGAAAGGCAGGCATCTATAGTGTCATTATTCCGGCTTTCTTCAGGAAGCGCCCTTATGACCAGATTTTTTATCCCGTCTCCTACAAAGTACTTATACTTTTCTACATCGTGTATAGGATAACCAAAACGTCGCAGAACATTATTCATGGAATCAGCAAGGTCTTCTATAGTATCAAGCAAAGTACCGTCCAAATCAAAAACAACTGCTTTAAAGTTCATTTATATCATCCTTTTTAATTAATTATAAGTTTATAGCACAGCACGACATACAAAAAATTATACAAGTTTATGATTATTACTTCAACCTGTAACTTTGTTTTGCAGCTTACTGTTATTTTGTACCTTAATATTATAAAATACTATTGAATAATGTTTGTTTTTGATTGACATATGAAGAGTCCTGTTTTATAATATCAATAATTCATTAATTTATCTATCTAACACATTAACGTGGTAAAGTGAGGCGGAAATTTTGACAAGTTGGAAGATATATACGCCTGAAGGCGTACAGGATATTTTGTTTGAAGAATGCTATGTAAAAAGGATTATAGAAGAAAAGCTCAGAAATCTATTCAGGACTTATGGATATAATGAGGTGGAAACACCCAGTCTTGAGTTTTATGACACTTTTTCTGCTGTAAGTGATATAGCACCTCAGGAAGCCATGTTCAAGTTCTTTGATCCCCAGGGACGTATTCTTGTATTAAGACCTGATATAACCATTCCAATTGCCCGTACTGCGGCAACTAAATTGAAGGATGAGCAAAGCCCGATAAAGTTTTCGTATATAGGCAATGTTTTCAGGTACAATGAGCTAGGCGGAGGAAAACAGAAGGAATTTACACAAGCCGGAGTTGAAATTCTTGGTATAGATTCTCCTGAGGCTGATGCTGAGATTATTGCTACTGCCATTAATTCAATAAAGGCATTGGGAATTGAAAACTTCCAGCTTGATATAGGCCAGGTTGAATTCTTTAAAGGAATAATGGAGGAAGCAAAGCTTTCGGTCCAGGATATGGAACTGGTTCGGACACTTATTGACCGTAAGGATTTTCTTGGAATTGAGGAGATAATACGGGAACATGACATAGATGATAAGCTTAAAGAAGTAATATTGAATCTTCCGGGGCTGTTTGGTTCCATGGAAGTTATAGAAAAAGCCGAAAAGCTTACCAGTAACAGCCGTTCTTTAGCCGCACTTCAAAACTTGAGAAATATTTATAGTATCCTGGAAGACTATTCACTTGAAAAGTATGTCTCAATAGACCTTGGAATGGTTCAAAGCCTTAATTACTATACAGGTATTATTTTCAGAGGCTTTACCTATGGTGTAGGCTTCCCTGTAATAAGCGGCGGACGTTATGACAAGCTTGTTGAAGCCTTTGGTATGAAAAGTCCTGCAACCGGCTTTTCCTTAGGTATTAATCTTGTTATGATGGCCCTGGACAGACAAAAGATAAATTACAAAATGCACGGTACCGACAGTCTGGTATGTTACAGCAACCATGGAAGAAGAGCCGCATACGGGCTTAGCCAGGAACTGAGAAAGCAGGGGCTGGTAATCGAAATGGACATAGCCTGCAGGGATTTGGAAAAGGCTAAGGAATATGCCAGAGCAAAATCGATAGGCGGGATAATATATATTACGGATGAATCGGGAATTGAACTCCATAACATAAAGACAGGTGAAGTTACCCGTACTTCTGTAGATGAGCTTTTAAATAAATGACAATGGGGGTTTGTTTAATGCGTTATTTAAAAATAGCCCTTTCCAAAGGAAGATTGGCTGATTTATCAATAGAGTTCCTGGAAGCTGCAGGAATAAATTGCAGTGAAATAAAAGATCCTGGAAGAAAACTCATCCTTTCCGATGAAAAAAACAAAGTTCAGTTTTTTCTTGTAAAGCCCAGTGATGTACCTACATATGTCGAGTATGGTGCTGCCGATCTGGGAATAGTGGGCAAGGATACTCTGCTGGAAGAAGGCAGGAATCTATATGAAGTTCTGAACCTGGGGTTCGCAGCCTGCAGGATGGTTGTTGCGGGGCCTGCCGAGCTTGCAGGGAAGCTGGATAAATTGAACAATAAACGTGTGGCAACCAAATACCCTAGAATAGCCAGGGAATATTTCGAACATAAACGCCGCGAGTCAATTGAGGTCATAAAATTGAACGGTTCAGTAGAGCTTGCACCTCTGGTGGGTTTGTCCGAGGTTATAGTAGACCTGGTGGAAAGCGGAAGGACACTGAAGGAAAACGGATTGGTCATATTGGATACCATCGCTGATATCAGTGCCAGGTTGGTTGTTAACAGGGTGAGTATGAAAATGGAAAGTGAAAGAATAAACAAAATAATAGAAGGTTTCAGAAAGCAATTGGAAGAAGGTGCAGGCAGATGATAATAGATAGTAACGAAACAATCAAGATAATAGATATGAGGAACGATAAGGAAAACGGCCTTTACGAAAGGCTGCAGTCAAGAAACAAGCTTGAAAACGGCGACGTATTGGCAAGAGTAAGTGAAATACTGGATAATATCAGAAAAAACGGTGATCTGGCACTTTCTAATTATACTAAATTGTTTGATGGTGTTGAAATAGATCAGAAGGCGCTGAGGGTTAAAAAAGAGGAAATAGATAAGGCGTATGCTGAAATAGATCCTGAGCTTATAAAAGTAATAAAAAGATCCGGGGAAAATATCAGGGATTTCCATGCCAAACAGAAGGAGAACTCATGGTTCACCTCTGAAAAGGAAGGTATTATACTTGGGCAGGTATTACGGCCTCTTGAAAAAGTAGGTGTTTACGTTCCGGGCGGAACGGCTGCTCTTGCTTCGTCGGTGCTCATGAATATCCTTCCGGCAAAGGTTGCAGGAGTTGAAAAGATTGTCATGGCAACACCTCCAAGAAAGGATGGAACCATACACCCTGCGATTCTGGTGGCTGCCAATGAAGCAGGTGCCGATGAAATATACAAGATGGGCGGCGCCCAGGCTATTGCAGCTTTGGCATTCGGAACTGAAACAATACCCAAGGTTGATAAAATCTTCGGTCCCGGTAATATTTACGTAGCTACCGCAAAAAGAATGGTTTATGGCTACTGTGACATAGATATGTTTGCCGGACCAAGCGAAATAACAATTGTTGCCGATGATTCGGCTGATCCTGTTTATGTAGCTGCAGACCTTTTATCCCAAGCTGAACATGATATACTGGCGTCTGCCATACTGGTTACCGATTCTGAAAAGCTTGCCCTGGCGGTAAGAGATGAGCTTGAAATACAGGTCGGGAAGCTTCCCAGAAGGGATATAGCAGGAAAATCAATTTCAGACTATGGGGCTATTGTTATAACTTCCAGTCTGGAAGCAACTCTGGGGGTTGTAAACCAAATTGCCCCTGAACATCTGGAACTGTGTGTAAAGGAACCGTTTGAACTCTTAGGTTCGGTTAAAAACGCAGGTGCGATTTTCCTTGGGCATTATGCCCCCGAGCCATTGGGCGACTATATGGCAGGCCCCAACCATGTACTTCCTACAAGCGGTACTGCAAGATTCTTTTCCCCGCTTAATGTGGGCGACTTTATAAAAAAATCCAGCGTAATATCATACAGCAGAAAAGCCCTGGAAGCAGTAAAGGACGATGTGATCAGATTTGCCGAGGCAGAAGGACTTACAGCCCATGCAAATGCAATAAAGGTCAGGTTTAAATAAAAAAGATTAAAAAGGGGTGTGGGGATATCCCCACGAAAAGGGTGTCCCCGAGGGAAGCCCTCGGGCCGCCGGAGGCTCAAACACCCCCTCAAGCTTGAGGGGGAAGGGGGAGTTGAAGTAATAATAGAAAGGAAAAACCTTATGAGCAAATACTGGAGCGATACAATACGGAATATAAAGCCATATGTTCCCGGCGAACAGCCGCAGGATATGAAATATATAAAGCTTAATACAAATGAAAACCCGTATCCACCTTCACCCAAGGTAATGGAGGCTATTCAGAATTATGACTTAAGAAGGTTAAGGCTGTACCCCGATAATGAGTGCAATGGGGTTCGTAAAGCCGCGGCAGACTACTATGGACTTGAAAAGAGTCAGGTGTTTGTAGGCAACGGTTCCGATGAGGTTCTTGCGTTCGCATTTATGGCTTTTTTCAACCCCGGCTCGACAATCCTTTTTCCTGAGATATCATATAGTTTTTATCCAGTCTACTGTGAATTATTCAAAATAAACTTTAAAACAGTTCCCCTAGATGAAGAATTCAATATTGGCACCAACGGTTTTTTCCAGCCCAATAACGGTATTGTAATAGCTAATCCTAATGCTCCTACAGCTAAATGTATGAGCACAGAACAAATAATCAGCATACTTGAAAAGAATCCCGAAAACGTGGTAATCATAGATGAAGCGTACATAGATTATGGGGGAGAGTCCATGATGAAATATATCAAGGATTATCCTAATCTGCTTATAATATCGACTTTCTCAAAATCCCGTTCTCTTGCAGGACTCAGAATAGGCCTTGCTTTTGGTCAGGTGGAACTGATAGAGGGTATAAACAGAGTCAAGAATTCGATAAATTCATATACCATCGACAGTATTGCCCTTAAGGGAGCAGAGGCTGCATTTGCCGACGAAGCATACTTTCAGGAAAACAGGAAAAGGATTATCAAAACAAGAAGCAGAGTAATATCGGCTCTTAAAAAAATGAATTTCCAGGTTACCGATTCATGTGCCAACTTCTTGTTCATTGGCCATCAGCAATGCCCGGCGGCAACTATTTTCAAGGAATTGAGAAACAGGGGTATACTTGTGAGATATTTCAATAAACCTAAAATTGATAATTATCTCAGGGTCAGTATCGGTAGTGATGAAGAAATGGATGAGTTTCTTAAGGCTGTAAATGAGATTATAACTGATTTTATCTAGAATTTGCTATGCTTAATCTGATATAATAATATGGGTTTTAAACAAAATGGTTATATGGGAGGTACAATATGGGAAGAAGGGCTGATATCAGCAGAAAGACACTTGAGACAGATATAACACTGACTCTGGATATAGATGGGTCTGGTAAAAGCGATGTCGATACAGGTGTCGGATTTCTTGACCATATGCTAATATTATTTGCTAAACACGGTCTTTTTGATTTGGGGATTAAGATTAAGGGCGATTTGAATGTAGATGCCCATCATACTGTAGAAGATGCAGGAATTGTCCTTGGACAGGCAATAAAGGATGCACTTGATAAAAAGAAGTCAATAAAACGCTACGGTTCAAGCTATGTTCCTATGGATGAAGCATTGGCGTTTGTTGTACTTGATCTGGGAGGCAGGCCTTATCTTGTATTTGATGTTAATTTTACTTCAGATAAGGTTGGAGAAATGGATACAGAGCTGGTCGAAGAATTTTTCAGGGCCGTTGCATTTAATGCCGGTATGAATATACATATCAAGGTTTTATACGGAAGCAACAATCATCATATGGCTGAAGCTGTTTTCAAGGCTTTTGCAAGAGCTTTGGACCAGGCTACCATGCTGGATGACAGAATTAAGGATGTAATGTCCACAAAGGGAATCATATAAAAAGCAGTTTACAGTTTACAGTGTACAGTGGACAGTTATAAAAGCAGTTGAAGTAAATTAGACAGTAGGGGCGGCTGCCCACAGCCGTCCGCATTGGGTATAGGATTATATGTCAACTATCATAAGGAGGAATTATGGCTAAATTAATTGGAAATACTGATTTTATTGACATGCCGGTTTTTATCAAAGGCAAGGTCAGAGATGTATATGATTTGGGAGATAAGCTTTTAATAATTGTAACAGACAGAATATCGGCATTTGATGTTATTTTTCCGAATCTGATACCCAATAAGGGAAAAGTATTAAACAGTATTTCGGAATTCTGGTTCAACTACACAAGCGATATAATAGGGAACCATATGATAACTACTGATGTAAGCAAATATCCTTCAGGTCTCTCAAAATTCAAAGAGGAGCTGCAGGGAAGGTCCATGCTTGTCAACAAGGTAGACATGGTTAAGGCTGAATGCATTGTAAGAGGTTATCTGGAAGGTTCAGGACTTAAGGAATACAATAATACGGGCAGCATATGCCAAATCAAGCTCCCTTCAGGCTTAAAACAGGCTGATAAGCTTCCCGAACCCATATTCACACCATCTACCAAGGAAAACGAAGGCCATGATATAAACGTTTCCATTGAAGGACTGTCTGACAAAATTGGTGTTGAACTTGCAACACAGCTAAGAGATGCAAGCATAGCACTTTACAACAAGGTAAGCGCATATGCTGAAAGCAAGGGCTTAATACTTGCCGATACTAAATTTGAGTTCGGTATGTTTAATGGAAAGCTTGTAGTAGCCGACGAAATGTTTACTCCTGATTCCTCAAGATTCTGGGATAAGAACGAATATGAACCCGGCAGGGCTCAAAAGAGTTTTGACAAGCAGTATCTCAGGGAATATCTTGAATCGATAACATGGGATAAACAGCCTCCGGCACCTGTACTTCCTGAAGAAATAGTCGAGAAGACCGCTTCAAAATACATGGATGCTTATGAAAGAATAACCGGAAAGAAAATTTAAGTAAGAATGCAGTAACAAGCTGAGCATGGAAAGGTGAATATATTGATCGCTGTAATTGATTATGGTGTAGGCAATCTGAGGAGTGTTGAAAAAGCTTTTAGCTTTATAGGGTGTGATGCATGCGTAACTTCAGACCCCAATACCGTTCTAAGTGCTGATGCAGTTGTACTTCCGGGCGTGGGCGCGTTTGCAGACGCCATGGATAGTCTTGAGAAGGCAGGAATGGTTGATGTTGTCAAAGAGACGATTTCAAAAGGAAAGCCTTTTTTAGGTATCTGCCTGGGTATGCAGCTTCTCTTCGATTACAGTGAAGAAGGCGGCAGCGAAGTAAAGGGTTTGGGTATATTTAAAGGCGGAATAAAACAGTTTTCACATGATATGGGTTTGAAGGTTCCTCATATGGGTTGGAACTCCATAGAATACAATAAACAAAGTCCTCTGTTTAAAAATTTGCCTGATAAACCCTTTGTCTACTTTGTACATTCGTTTTATCTGGATGCAGATGATAAGAATATTGTGGCTGCCGGAACGAATTACGGAATAGATTTTGATTCCGCAATCGGGGTGGGAAAGGTATTTGCTACTCAATTCCACCCTGAAAAAAGCGGTGATGTCGGATTGACAATATTGCGAAATTTCGCAAATATCATATAACAAAGAATATAATAATCAGGAGTGGTAGTTAGATGATAATATATCCTGCTGTCGACGTTAAGGATGGAAAATGTGTAAGACTGGTTCAGGGAAAATTCAATGATGTTACAGTATACTCCGATGATCCGGTTGAAATGGCTATGAAATGGGAACAGAAGGGTGCCCAGTATTTACATGTAATTGACCTGGATGGGGCCAGAACCGGAACACCCAATAATATTGCAACAATAAGCGACATGGCAGTCAGGCTCGGCATACCGGTTCAATTGGGCGGGGGTATCCGTTCCATAGAGACAATGGAGATAATTCTTTGCAAAGGGATACAAAGATTTATTTTGGGTACTTCAGCTGTAAAGGACCCGAACCTCGTTAAGACAGCACTTAAGACATTTGAAAATAATGTTGTAATAGGTATAGATGCAAGAGACGGAAGAGTGGCAATAGAAGGCTGGGCAAAAACAAGTGAATTCACCGCAGTTGGATTTGCCAAAAAGATGGAAGACCTGGGAGCCAAGACTTTGATATATACCGACATATCAAAGGATGGGATGCTTTCAGGACCTAACCTCAAGGCTATGGAGGAAATGGTCAGGGAAGTTGATATGGAAGTTATTGCTTCAGGTGGAGTAAGCAATATAGAGGATATAAAAGCACTGAAGAATGTTGGAGTAGCGGGTGTAATTGTGGGTAAAGCCCTGTATACCGGCGATTTGGATTTAGAGGAAGCAATCAAAGTAGCGAAATAAGAAAAATGCGATATACTTCGCATTGCGGTGTCAGACTTCAGACGCAAAAATCCTCACATATACCATATATGCCCCGGTCATCAAGGTTATAGAGACCCGTGAGGCACTGCTTCGTAGCATTGCTTCTTAAAGGGGGGTGACAGGATGCAAATGCATCCATCATGCAGGGGGGAATGCCCCCCCTATGAGTGACCCTCGTCAAATGCTCTGGGAGAGGGGCTAGGGGTGAGGGTTAGAATTGCTATAATTCGATTTTAATTGGGAGTTTTCAAATGTATACTAAAAGAATAATACCCTGTCTTGATGTACATGCTGGAAGGGTTGTAAAAGGTGTAAATTTTGTTAATATACGCGATGCCGGTGATCCTGTCGAGGTAGCAGCCTTTTATGACAAGGCGGGGGCCGATGAACTGACGTTCCTTGATATAACGGCTTCTGCCGATGCTCGCAGCATTATGCTGGATGTGGTACAAAGGGTTGCCGAGCAGGTTTTTATACCATTTACGGTTGGCGGCGGGATAAGAACCGTTGAGGATTTCAGGGAAATCTTAAAAGCAGGTGCAGATAAGATTTCTGTCAATTCAGCTGCATTAAACCGTCCTGTATTGATATCTGAAGCAGCCTGGCGCTTCGGAAGCCAGTGTGTGGTAGTGGCTATAGATGCAAAAAGAAACACCGGGCGTAAAAGCTGGGATGTATACCTTAACGGCGGAAGGGTTAACACTGGGAAAGATGCTGTAGAATGGGCAATAGAGGCTGAAAAGCTCGGAGCGGGAGAAATTCTTCTTACCAGTATGGACTGTGACGGAACAAAGGACGGCTACGATATAGAGCTTACAAGGCAGATTGCCGAAAATGTAAGGATTCCCGTTATTGCATCAGGCGGGGCGGGAAAGATGGAACATTTCTATGATGCATTAACCGAGGGAAAAGCTGATGCAGTTCTTGCTGCTTCGCTGTTTCACTACAGAGAAATGGAAATCATGGATTTGAAGAAGTACCTTAGAGATAGAGGAATTGAAGTAAGGGTATAAGGAGAGGGGACACACCTACATAATTACTTTATATTAGGAATGTACCCTTTGATAAAAGGAGTTGTTAAATTGAACAAATTGGTTGATGAATTGAAATTTGATGATAAAGGTCTGGTACCTGCTATAATTCAGGATCATACAACAAACAAGGTTTTAATGATGGCCTATATGAACAGGGAAGCTGTGGAAAAAACCCTGGAGACCGGTAAAACCCATTTCTGGAGCAGGAGCAGGAACAAGCTCTGGTTAAAAGGTGAAACCTCAGGCCATTTTCAAACAGTAAAAACAATCTTTGTCGACTGCGATAACGACACTCTGCTGATAAAAGTTGAACAAGTTGAAGCAGCGTGTCATACCGGACATTTTTCCTGCTTTTACAGACAGATAGACGGAGATCAATTGGCTGAGACTTCAAATGTGGTTTTTGATCCTGAGAAGGTATATAATGACAAGTCACATGTCCTTCAGGAGGTTTATGACATAATAGCAGACAGGAAGCTGAATCCCAAAGAAGGTTCATACACAAACAATTTATTTGAAAAAGGAATCAATAAGATTTTAAAGAAGATAGGCGAAGAGTCTGCCGAAGTTATAATAGCTGCCAAAAATCAATCCAAGGATGAGATCAGGTATGAAGTTGCAGACCTCATGTATCATTTGTTTGTGATGCTGGTAGAAAGCGGAGTTAGCCTGGAGGAGATATATAGCGAACTAAAAAGCCGCCGCTAGGTAAAGCGGTGCATACGACGAAGGAGTATCTTCAAAATCTACCGCTGTTCATAATTCATAGATTTTGAAATAAGCTTCGTATTGTTGTGTATTGTGGATTTAAAACCCCTCGCCCAATGCCATGGGAGAGGGGCAGGGGTGAGGGTTATTCGGGATGCTTCTTATAACAAGGGGTATCTTTTTTCATGTCATAATGTTTATTTTAAAACTATATTCCATACTTCTGTTTTTTGCTATAATGAATAATATGAGAGAAAATTGAATGTTCTAAAAATACTGAGCTCTCAACCCCTAACTCCGAACTCTGAACCCCCAACCCCCAACTTCTCAACACTAGAGGTGATTTATTTGGATCTGCACAAACTCAAACAGCTGCTCAAGCAGGAGGAAGGTCCCAAGCTTGATTTCAAGGCTGCCTTAAAGCTTGCAACAGAAAGCGACAAAAAGGAGATGACCAAGGATGTTATTGCAATGGCCAACTCCAAAGGCGGACGTGGTTATATTATATTCGGGGTAGAGGATAAAACAAAAAATATATTGGGTATAGATTCGGGAGATTTTCATGAAGAACAGATTCAGCAAATAATATACAACAGGTGCGATCCTCCTGTACCGGTAACTGTTGATTTTATCGAATACCAGGAAAAGCTGCTGGCTGTTCTGACTATTTTCAGAAGTGCCCATCAGCCGCATCAAATGATGAATACGGGTTCATTTTATATTAGAAGAGGATCAACTACCGATACTGCCAGAAGAAGCGAAATAGCCAACATGCTGCAGGAAAACGGTTTGATGACCTATGAAACGGTGGTTTTGAATAAGGTCGGTATCAATGAGCTGGATCCGGAATTGATAAAACAGTATTTCAGTAATATGAATGTAATCAGTGAAAACACGAATGAAATTTTGCTTGAAGCTATGGGATTCATTGGATTAAAGCCTGATGGGGACAATTATTTTACGACTATAGGGGGAATGCTACTTTTCGGAAAGAATCCTTCCTTATATTTGCCACAGGTGTATATAAAGATGAATATTTTTGATGAGGTGGAATATGTCAGCGGTAATATTCTAAGTATGCTTGAGAAGGCGTCGAGTATTTTAAGGGATAAAATAGACAGCGGCAAATATCCGGTTGAAGCAGTCGAAGAAGCTATAGCCAATGCACTGGTACACAGGGATTATCTTGATGTTTCCAGAGGTGTTTCTGTAACTGTAAGTAAAAAGAATGTTGAGATAAGTAATCCGGGGTCTTTAATAGCAAATAACAGTATTTACAAATTCATAAAAGAAAATAATCCTGAAAGGCGGAATCCGTGGCTGTATCAAAGGCTTCTTGTACTTGATACAAAAAAAAGATTTACCCGTTCCGGTTTGGGTATGGAGAGAATTAAAAAAGCATTTGAAAATAAGGGAGAAGTCAAATTTATAAACCTGGGTTCGCAGAATCTGTTCAAGGTGGTTATGCCAGGGGTTACGGACCAGGTTTTTTCAATATTTTAACTGCTGTAACAACGTTTCCTTTTTCATTATAACTTATAGAACTGCATAAGTTCCTGCAGATTAGAATACCCCGGCCGGTTTCGTTTAAATAACATGGTTCATCCGATTCGTTTAGCGAAGGTAAAATCTGCACATTACAGTGATCAAATCCTTCGCCTTCGTCTTCCACAATAAAGGTGATATTGCTGTCAGAGTCAACCTCGACCCGGACTTTAACCTGTTTTGAAATGTTATTTCTGTTTCCGTGCTTTATTGAATTAAGAATCAATTCGTTTAGAATAACCTTAATATCGAATATGGAATCAGTGCTGATTTTACCTGCCATATCGTTCAAATAGGATAATATGTTTTCCACTGCAGGGCCAATATATTTTATATCACTTGGAATGGTACAATTAAAATCTTGAACCATATTTAATGTCTTCCCCGTCCTTTTATAAAGACAGCCTCAAAGCCGTCCATTCAATATCTTAAGACACAAATACCCTGCCCAGCAGGGCAGAACACCTGATACATCCGATATAAACCCTTATAGGATATTTATACCCAATAAACTTTTACATAAACATTTATTATCTGTTGAAAATATTTACTTGCCAAGGATCAGCCTGAATTTTTCAAGTACTTTTCTTTCCAGTCTGGATATATACATCTGAGAAACTCCAAGCTTATCGGCGATTTCTTTTTGTGTCTTGTTTTTAAAATACCTTAATTTTATAAATTCCTTTTCTGCATCATTGAATTTATCGAGGCTCTTTTCGAGGAAATCCCTGTTTTCTATTTTTTCAAAAGAAGCATCTTCATTTCCTAGCGTTTCATGAAGTTCCATATCATCATTTTCATATACATTCTGATTAATGGATTGAATATTGTATGTATTCACAGATTCTATGATTTCAAGAACCGTTTCTACGCTCAGATTCAAATGACGGGCTATTTCGTCCGCACGGGGAATACGGCTTAATTCCTGAGTCAAATAGTCTCTGGCATAGTTGACCTTCTGATATACCTCATAAATGCGTCTGGGTATCCTTATTACAGAAGCCTTGTCACGAAAAAACCTTTTAATTTCTCCTATTATTGTAGGCGTGGCAAAGCTTACAAACTTAACCCCCTTATCGGGATCAAATCGCTCCACCGCTTTTATAAGAGCTATACAGGCTATCTGGTATATATCCTCGTAATCCACACCCCTGCCGGTAAACTTTTTTGAGATAATTTCAGCAAGGTACAGATATCTACCGACAAGAGTATTTCTCATTGAGACAGAAGGATCTTTTCTATACTCAATAAACATTAATTCATTATCAGCATTTGAACTATTTATGATATTATCCCTTTTCTCTTCCATTTATCCTTTCTCCTTGAGGGTTTTTGACATGGAGAGCAAATAATCCTTATCAGTTGTACAAAGCTCAAAATCGTCCATAAGGGCAGTTATAATAGACAGGCTTAATTCATCATTACTGTTGTTGAATAAGCATTTAAGTGAGTCATCGCTGCATTTGAAAATAATATCAAGCCGGTCTTTTCTTAATGTGAATGCAATTGTGTAATTTTCCGAGATTTTACTGCCTAATCCGACCAGCTTGGAGCACACCTCGGATATAGCAACTTTAATATCCTCAATTACCTCTACATCAAAACCAATCCTGTTGGCAATCCCAGAGGCTGCCAGCCTTGCTACACTTACGTATTCCGGTTTAAACGGAAGTGACATTTCGATTGTATCAGGAGAACTGCTCAATTTTTCTCACTCCTTTATAATAAAAAGCTTATCAAGTCCGGTAATAACAAATAATTTTTTGATATTATCCTTTAAACCGGAAATATAAATTTGCTTGTTGTACTGCTTTACTTTCTTTAAAGCACCCACAAATATACCGAGTCCTGTACTGTCGATATAATTCAGTTCACTGCATTCAATTAATAGGTCTTTTTGATTTGCATCGATAATTTCATACAGCTTGCTTTTTAGAACTTGAGACGTATAAATATCCACTTCCCCGGATACATATAGTTCATATAGATTTTCAGACTGTACTTCCTTGAAATTTAATTCACTGGACATATAGATTCCTCCCTGTCAAGCTATTTTACCAGCAATTTTAATAATGCTACCGCATTGTCCCTGTTTTTCGTATCAACCAGTAAAGCTGCTATCTTTTCGCTGCCTGCCATATTGAGATCCTTAAGCATGCTGCTGTTTGAAATATCAATTCCGTACAAGTGGGGATCATTTTTACCTTCAATACTTGTAATATAATCCTTATTACTGTTTCTGTCCACTCCCAGTGAAGTTGCAATACTATCCAGATTTTCAAGAACTCCGCCTTTGGAATACTTTTCAAAGTTTTCCCTGTCTAGTATAAATACGTCAATATCATGTCCACTGATCATAGTAGTGGCTTTCATGGCAAAAGCATATTCCCGTGGATCCTTATTGCTCTTACTGACAGGAAGGAACGTAAACAGTGGATCCTTAACACCCTTTATATCCGCTTCAATATCCTTTATGAACTTATCACTGTTTAAATACTGAAAATTACCCGTCAAGGCGATGCTTAGATCAGGAGATTTATATCCGGTTATCGATACTACGGTATAAATTATTGCAATTAACGCTACAACCGATACCAGAAATATATATTTATAGTAGTAGATAAAGTTTTTAACCTTGCTTGACCTGGTACTTGTATCTACTTTTTCATCAAGTCCCATAAGGGAATTATATGCATCATTTATCTCATCAATATCGGGTATGTTTTCAGTCTGGCTATTATTCTGCTTAGCCGCATTATATTTTCTAAGCAGCACAGCATATCTTTTCTTAATTTCATCCTCACTGGCATTCTCTCTGACACCAATAATCTTATAGGCATCTTCTTTAGCTGACTGCATTTTAATACCTCCTGGTATAAAATCATCTTTTGGTTTCTATTGAAAAGGACATGCCTTTTCTACATTACGTATTATTAAGGAATGTCCTGTCTTAGAAACAAATCAAGCCATATGAAAGTTATATTTCTTTATACATATGTTATTTTCACGTCTATTCTCTTGGCTTCATTGTAGGGAATAGTATAACATCCCTTATAGAGTATGAGTCAGTCAACAGCATGATCAACCTGTCTATACCTATACCAAGACCGCCGGCAGGAGGCATACCATACTCAAGCGCATTCAGAAAATCTTCATCAATTATCTGAGCCTCTTCATCTCCAGCTTCCCTTTTCTGCATTTGTTTTACAAATCTTTCTCTCTGGTCTATAGGATCGTTTAATTCGGAATAGGCATTTGCCATCTCTCTGCCCGTCATGAAAAGCTCAAACCTCTCGGTTACTTCCGGTTTGCCCGGTTTCCTCTTTGTAAGAGGAGATATTTCTGTTGGGTAGTCATAGATAAAAGTAGGCTGTATAAGCTTTTCTTCTACAAATTCCTCAAAGAACAGGTTAAGAATTTCTCCCTTTGATGGATTGCCTTCAAAGGACAGATTCTTTTCCTTTGCTATCTTTCTTGCTTCTTCATCATCTGTTACATTATCAAAATCTATACCGGTGAACTGCCTTACGGCTTCCAACATTGTTATTCTGTTCCAGGGAGGAGTAAGATCTACTTCAGTTCCCTGATACATAACTTTTGTTGTTCCGAGAACTTCCTGAGCAACATTTGAAACCATTGTTTCAGTTAATTCCATCATACCCTTGTAATCGTTATATGCTTCATAAAGCTCAAGCATGGTAAACTCCGGATTATGTTTTATTGAAATACCTTCGTTTCTAAAGTTTCTGCCTATTTCATATACCTTTTCCAGACCACCTACTATAAGACGCTTGAGATAAAGCTCGGGAGCTATTCTCAGGTAGAGGTCAATATCAAGGGAATTGTGGTGAGTGATAAATGGTTTTGCAGAAGCTCCTCCGGGTATGACATTCAATAGTGGAGTATCCACTTCGAGAAAATCCCTTTTATCAAGGAATTCACGCATACTCTTGATTATCCTGCTGCGGACCATAAAATTCTTCTTAACATCGGGATTTACAATCAGGTCCAGATACCTTTGCCTGTATCTTAAATCCGTATTGGTAAGTCCATGCCATTTTTCAGGCAGAGGCTGAAGAGATTTCGCCAAAAGGATTATATCACTGGTTTTGATTGATATCTCACCCTTATGAGTTTTAAAGACTGTACCCTTGACACCGATAATATCGCCAATATCGAATTTTTTAAAGTTTTCGTATTTGTCTTCGCCTATTTCATCTATTCTTACATATATCTGTATTCTGCCGTCCCTGTCCTGAATATCGCAAAAGCTGGCTTTTCCCATGCCTCTTTTTGACATCAATCTTCCGGCTATAGAAACAGCCTGTCCCTCCAAGGTCTCAAAATTATCAACTATGTTTTTGGACCTGTTGGTTACTTCATATTTAACTATCTGGAACGGGTCATTGTTATTACCCTGCAACTCCGAGAGCTTGATACGCCTTACCTTCAGAAGTTCATTCAAATCTTGAAGCTCCTGATTGATTTCCTTGTTTTCTGACATTTTATCCTCCTGCTTATGTGTTTATAACATTAAATTAAAAGTAGACTAAAAACAATTATCAAAAATAAAAGTTTACACATTAGTGTAAACTGTTTATAACATATTATATATTAAATTAAATTGCTATTACAATATATTTATCGTTTTTTATAAACTTTCAGCATGCAAAGATCAACTTTACGGCTGCTTTGCCACACTAGTTCACTACTATTTATAAATCTTAAGAATCTTAAATTTGATAACACCATCAGGAACTGCCACTTCTACGACGCTCCCTTTTTTCATACCCATAAGAGCCATACCTACCGGAGACTCATTTGAAATTTTGAATTTGGAGGGATTTGCTTCAGCAGATCCTACAATTGAGTATTCAACTTCTTCATCGAATTCCATGTCGAGAAGCTTAACCTTTGAACCGAGGCTTACAACTTCGGTATTTACCTCGTCCTCGTCAATAACCTTTGCATGCTTAAGCATGGTTTCTATCTGGGAAATTCTTGCTTCTACGTGTGCCTGTTCGTTTTTTGCTTCATCATATTCCGAGTTTTCCGATATATCACCAAATGATAGTGCTTGTTTTATTCTTTCAGCGACTTCCAATCTTTTTCTTTTTAAGAATTCAAGTTCTTCCTCTAATTTTTTCAAGCCCTCATAAGTCAATACGACTTCTTTAATTGTCATCCGAAGACTCTCCTTTGCCTTTAATATAGTAGTAAAGTCAAATAATATTATAGCCGATTAAAAATATCACATTATCATTCATCTGTCAAAATAAATAAATACCAATGGCGTTACTTTAAAATATAAACAGCACTGATGGTTGCATACAGTGCCTTTTCCTCAACGCCCATTATTTTTATACTATTATAGAATACAATATATTCGTTGTCAAGAAGTGGCTAATTAAATCATTTAATCCTCGTTTTACCTGCTTATTATATTATAATTCCAGTTAGTGTGCTATAAATTCTGATTACTTTTTCTATTATCTTATGCCTCCCTATATTTCCTGTTACTGAAAAATTTTCCTTCTTAAATTCCGTATTTAATTGTTCTATAACATCGTGCTTTAGTACAGATTTCCGGGTTCTTATAGTTTATCACCAAAGCTTTTGTTTTTATTCCTGCTTGTAATTAAAATCTATAAAATTATTAAGGTTGATTAAAGCATCGGTTTTCTTATGCTCGCTTTTTAGAGGACTCAGGTATTGAAAGTGCCTGTACTGTAATTTTTATTTTGCTTCAAGCCAAATTATGCCTATAATATTCCGCTTATAATAAAACCAGGATATAAAAATAAGAGGGCGAATAGTTTCGCCCTTTCAAGTTTGATCTTGTGTTGAATTATGAAGAAAAATCACTCTCTTTAGTTATAACATCATGAGCTCCGCCCTCGATAATGCTGGTTGCGGAAACCAATGTAAGGCGAGATTTCTTATGGAGCTCTTCTATATTCTTAACACCACAGTTGCACATTGTGGACTTGATTTTACTGACTGTTATGTCAAGATTATCTTTTAGTTTTCCGGCATATGGAACATAAGAATCCACACCTTCTTCAAATTCCATCTTTGTGCTTTCACCGCCATGGTCGTATCTTTGCCAGTTTCTAGCCCTGTTGGAGCCTTCGCCCCAGTATTCCTTAACGAAGTTGCCTCCAACTTTGAGCTTTCTTCCCGGACTTTCATCAAACCTGGAGAAATATCTTCCAAGCATTATGAAATTAGCTCCCATTGCCAATGCTAAAGTCATATGATAATCATGTACTATACCGCCGTCAGAGCATATAGGTACGTATATTCCGGTCTTTTCATAATATTCATCCCTGGCTTTGGCAACTTCTATTACAGATGTTGCCTGCCCGCGTCCGATACCTTTCTGTTCTCTGGTGATACAAATGGAACCCCCGCCGATACCTACCTTTATAAAATCTGCACCGGCCTCAACAAGGTATAAAAAACCTTCCTTGTCAACTACGTTGCCTGCACCTACCTTTACGGTATCGTTAAATTCATGTTTTACATACTTGATGGTTTCTCCCTGCCACTCACTATATCCGTCGGAAGAATCTATACAAACTATATCAACGCCTGCATCAACAAGGGCAGGAACTCTCTCCTTGTAATCTCTTGAATTTATTCCGGCTCCTGTAATAAGGCGTTTGTTTTTATCAAGCAGTTCATTCGGGTTTTCCTTGTGGCTGTCATAGTCTTTTCTAAAAACCATGTACATCAGATTTTGATTATTATCTATGATCGGGAGTACATTTAACTTATGCTCCCATATCATATCATTTGCCTCTTTTAAAGAAATGCCTTCCTTGCTGTAGATCAGCGATGAAAAGGGAGTCATGAACTCTTTGATTTTAGTGTCCATGGGCATTCTGCTTACCCTGTAATCCCTGCTTGTTACAAGTCCTATAAGCCTGCCGTTGGGAGATCCGTCCTCTGTTATTACAATTGTTGAATGTCCGGTTTTTTGTTTGAGTTCAAGTACCTTTTTCAAGGTATCATCCGGTTTCAGGTTGGAATCACTTGCAACAAAACCGGCCTTATATTTCTTTACCTTCCTAACCATTTCTGCTTGCTTTTCAATAGACTGAGAACCATATATAAAAGATATTCCACCGCTTCTTGCAAGGGCTATTGCCATGTTTGAATCGGAAACCGCCTGCATTATGGCAGATGCAAAAGGAAGGTTTATTTCAAGCGGGGATTTTTGACCTTTTTTATACTTTACTATTGGTGTTTTCAACGAAACGTTTTCAGGAATGCAGTCTTTGGTTGTCAGGTTAGGGATCAATAAATATTCATTAAAGGTTCTGGAAGGCTCATTATAAATAAAAGCCATTAATATATTCCTCCTTGTCTTTAAATTTATTATGTGAAAAGTAATTGTTAATTGTTTTTTGTATACAAACCTAATAGTTTTAAAAAAAATTTTATAATATATATTTCCCCATGTCAAATTTTTTTATAGAAAAACAAAGCAGCACTTAATTGTGCTGCCTTTATAATATAATATTCAAAATCAACTTATTAAAATTTTCTTGTGGGCATAGGTTTTTAAAGAATTCAGGATTCTTTCATCAGGTTCAAAGTAAACTACTGTTTTAATACCTTTATAATTCAATAAAATAAAGTACAAGCTTGGGGACAGCATTGAGCCTTCGGCATGTAAAGTCTTTGATATCTTTTTAATCTCCGGAGTATAATAATCACTGCTGCAGCTGGCCACAAATTCAAAATCCTTACAGTTCGCACTAAAAATTCTTTTCCTCTTTTTACGTGAAATTATCATGTCTATATCAAGATCACCATTGGTGACGATATATTCAAATTCAATATTCCTTTTTGTTATGAGCAGATAGTCCACATAGATCAGCCCTATTACGGCAAAAGGTATGAGAAAGGTAATTACAGATATGGCAATAAACAAATAAATAACCAGAAGACTACCTATCAAGAGTCCGAATACAATAAGTAAGTCCAGAATGGTTTTATTCCTGGCCACTATCTTTTCTATAAAAACGTCCATAATATCCTCCCAAAATACAAGCTATATATAATGATTGATTCTACCATATGTCCTTTGTGATAACAATAGAATTAGTTGCTAAACATCTGTCAAAATAATTAACAAAAAAGAGGACTCATTTCAGAGTCCTCTGATGTAAGTGGTTTCTATTAATACATTCCACCCATTCCGCCGCCCATACCGCCTGCAGGCATTGGAGGTTCTTTTTCCGGCTTGTCGGCAACAACGCTCTCTGTTGTGAGAACCATTGCTGCTACTGATGCTGCATTTTGGAGTGCAGATCTTGTAACCTTGGCAGGGTCTACAATACCGGAATCTATCATATTGATGTATTCCTCGGTCAATGCATTGAAACCGATTCCAACAGCACTATTCTTTACCTTGTCAACTATAACTGAACCCTCAAGTCCTGCATTCGCAGCGATTTGTCTCATAGGTTCTTCGAGTGATCTGAGAATGATTTCCACACCGGTCTTTTCGTCTGCTGAAGTGGACTTAAGGAGTGTTGCTACCTTGGGAATTACGTTTATAAGTGCTGTACCGCCGCCTGCTACTATACCTTCTTCAACAGCAGCCTTTGTTGCAGCAAGTGCGTCTTCGATTCTGAGTTTCTTTTCCTTCATTTCTGTTTCAGTAGCTGCGCCGACTTGAATTACTGCTACGCCGCCTGACAGCTTTGCAAGTCTTTCCTGAAGTTTTTCCTTATCAAAGTCTGAAGTTGTTTCTTCAATCTGTGCTTTGATGGAAGCGATCCTCTTCTTAATTTCATTTTGATTTCCAGCACCGTCAACAATAATTGTATTTTCTTTTTCTACCTTTATCTGTCTTGCTTTACCAAGCTGGCTTATCTTTGTTTCCTTAAGATCCAAGCCGAGATCCTCGGTAATTACTTCACCGCCTGTAAGAATAGCTATATCCTGCAGCATAGCTTTCCTTCTGTCGCCAAAGCCTGGAGCCTTAACAGCTACACAGGTGAAAGTTCCTCTTAATTTATTAACAACGATTGTTGAAAGAGCTTCGCCTTCAAGGTCTTCAGCTATTATAACCAGCTTTTTGCCTTGCTGTACGATCTGCTCAAGGAGAGGGAGTATATCCTGAATATTGCTAATTTTCTTATCAGTTATAAGAATATATGGATCATCCAATACTGCTTCCATTTTTTCAGTGTCGGTAACCATGTATGCAGATACATAACCTCTGTCAAACTGCATACCTTCTACTATTTCAAGGTTGGTACCCATTGTTTTTGATTCTTCAACGGTGATAACTCCGTCGTTAGTTACTTTTTCCATAGCATCTGCTATGAGGTTCCCGATTATTTCATCGTTTGCAGATATGGAAGCAACCCTTGCTATATCATTTCTTCCTTTAATTTTCTGACTTACTTCCTTAATTCCGTCAACTGCGGCATCAACTGCTTTAGCTATACCCTTTTTGATAATCATAGGGTTAGCACCTGCAGCAACATTTCTCATACCTTCTCTAATAATAGCCTGTGCGAGAAGAGTTGCGGTAGTTGTTCCATCACCTGCTACGTCATTTGTTTTGGTAGCAACTTCTTTAACAAGCTGTGCACCCATGTTTTCAAATCTATCTTCAAGTTCTATTTCCTTTGCTATTGTAACACCATCGTTTGTAATCAACGGTGCACCAAATTTCTTGTCAAGAACAACATTTCTTCCTTTTGGTCCGAGTGTAACCTTAACTGTATCGGCCAATTGATTAACGCCGCTTTCAAGAGCACGTCTGGCATCTTCACCGAACTTAATATCTTTTGCCATTTTAAATACCTCCTCAATATAATCCTTTAATTATTGACAGTCAGGATAAAAGCCTTACCCTGATACTGAATTTTTACAATATACTTATTCAACAACAGCAAGAATATCTCCCTGCTTTAAAATTGTATATTCCTGATTGTCGAACTTTACTTCAGTACCTGCATACTTGCTTATAAGTACTCTGTCGCCTGCCTTAACTTCCATTTTTATTTCTTTACCGTCTACGACAGCTCCAGGACCAACTGCAACAATTTCTGCCACCTGCGGTTTTTCCTTTGCACTGCCTGGCAGTACAATTCCGCTTTTTGTAGTTTCTTCCGACTCCAGCATTTTAATTACAACCCTATCACCTAAAGGTCTGATTTTCATATAGTATACCTCCTTTTATATTTACATCTTATTAGCACTCACTAATAATGAGTGCTAATTACATTTATTAATATAATATAATATCCAAAACATAATCAAATATGTGATTTTCCAAAATATTAGCATTTTTATTGAATTTCAGATAATTTCATGGTAAATATACGAAATTCGCCGTTTTGCTTAATTTATCTTGTTATATGAATAATAAATTCTGCCTGCTTTAAGGTTGAAAGCGGATGGGGCTGTTTATAAAGGCATAGTATATATATAATGAAACGAAATATCACAAGCTATATATACAAAATGTTTCGCTTCTTATTTATATATAAAATCAACTTTTAAACTCAACTTTCCCACTTTGGAATAAACAGCCATTCTCAGGAGTATAAAAGCCAAATAAATTTGAAAAATCGTTGAAGTATTCGATGTTTCAAATGAATGGCGGCAATTTAATAATGAAGTGGGAAAGTTGAATTATTAATTTAAATGGAACTGGTTCGCTTTAAAATAAAATCAAAAGTGAAATACAGGTAGAATTACATAAAATAATGTAGTAAAACAGAGGTACTTGAATATATATTATAGTCATTGGGAAATGTGGCTTTTAATCAACGTTATAGTAATATTGACAAAGTCAGGGCAGCGTGATAACATATAAAAGCTGTCGCTGCTGATGCGGCGCCGACACTGAAACAAACCGGTTACAAAAAACTGGCAGAGAAAAAGGTGTTGACAAAGCAAAAGCAACGTAGTAAGATATGAAAGCTGCTTCGGCAGCACCGACATCAAGCCGGTTGCAAAAAACTGGCAGAGAAAAAGGTGTTGACAAAG
>JAUZPR010000034.1 GCA_030705825.1 Bacillota bacterium
AAATATAAAGATCATCATATTGATTATATTTATTCCAGTAATACCAGCTTAAATATTCAAAGGTCCAAGCATTATTACATTGTACCTGAGTATTCTGATATTATGAATTCTATTCACAGATATATAGTTAGTTATCTCGATATTGATGTGAACTGTTATAGTGGTGAATACCGATATAAATCTAATACTCCCTTTGTATTAAATTATACCCAAGGTGATAGCCGGACAGCAATTAGCGGTCCTGCTGATTCTCCAATGTTATGGCTAAATGATAAAAGCACTCAAGTACTTTATTAATAAAAAATAATCTTTGGTAGAATACCTGAGTTTGAAGCTTTCAGAATATTACTGAAAGCTTTTTTCTTATTAAACCTGTTGACTTTTTGTGACTAATGGTTTAGTCTATAATTGACTAATGACTAAGTTTTTAGTCATTTATTTCTCAAGCGGGGGTATTAGTATGTTCAGACAAGTTGCAAAAAGAATAGTTTTAGCATGCAGTTTGATTATTGTTTCAGGATTATTAACCAGCTGCAGTATCCTGCCCGACGATGAAGAAACTCTTGCACCTCTTTCCATAAAAGAGCCGAAAGTTGAATACAACCTGTATAAGGCGACAAAAAAGGATATTCAACAGGTTTTCAAGGGTTCAGGTGTATTATTATCTGCAAGAAACGCTGATCTTTATTACACTGAATCCGGGGGAAGAATCAAAACAATTAACGCAAGCATAAGACAGAAGGTAAAAAAGGGAGATATCTTGATGACTGTTGACTCGAGTGACATAGAGGAAAACATACAACTCCAGAAAAATACTGTTGATATGATCCAAATTCAACTGGATAACCAAAACGATCTTTTGAAAAAATATATGTCACTTCCGGATGACTACAGACCAGCCCAAAAAGATATTGATGACTTGAGCATCAATGCCAAGCTAAAACAGAAAGAACTGGAAAATGCAAAAATTACACTGAAGGGGTTTGAGGAAAAGTATGACCGAACTATATTAAGAGCTCCATTTGACGGAATTGTAACCTTTATTGAAGATATTAAAACAGGTGATTTGGTGGATGCATTCAAGAACTTGATTACTATTTCGGATCCTACAACTCTGCAAGTATATTATCAACCCGTAATGGATGCCCGTGAAGGCTCGGATGCCACATATGAAATGAAGAATCTAAAAGTAGGAATGACTGCAGAGATAACATATCGGGAAAAACAATATAAAGGTAAAGTTTTAATGACCCCTGACAATACCCCAAAAGATGCATCCGAAAAATTGCAGGGTGCGGTTTTGATAAATATAGATAAATTACCCGATAATGCAGTACCCGGTGACGGTGCACAATTTTCGGTAACCATCCAAAGCAAAAGCAACGTGCTAGTGGTGCCCAGTCAGGCTGTAAGGTATAATTACAACGATAAAGTTGTCCAGGTTATGGAAGACGGAAAGAAAAAATTAGTAACTGTAGAGACTGGTATTGAAACGACTCTTGAGGTGGAAGTATTATCGGGTCTTTCTGAAGGGCAGATGGTAATTCTGGATTAGGGGGCGAAAAAATGTCTTTTATAATAATGATGCTTAGAAAAATGCTGAAAAATAAAAGCCTGACCTTATGTTTATTTCTGGGTATTATCCTGTCAGTGGGGCTTTTGAGCAGCATACCACTGTTTACTCAGGCAGTTCTGCAGAAATCAATGATAAAGGATCTTGAAAATTCTCAGAGTAAGGAATTGATCTACCCGGGGAGCTACACATTAAAAATTGACCAAAACGAATCCGGCATAAGGGATAGGATTATCCAACTCAAAAAACAAAATGCTGATATTGATAAAAATAAGAATGTAATTCTTTTTTATAATACGCGGTTGGATTCTTTAAAAAAAATAAATCAATACATAATTGAAAATACTGAAAGGCTGATCGGTCTCCCGGCGATTACCCAGTTTAGATCCTTCAGCACTGACACGCGTAAGGTTTTGGTGGCTTCTAAAAGGTCACAGGACAGTGGCTTCGGTATACTTAGATCCCTTAGTGATATAAGCAGGCATATTGTTCTGACAGATGGAAGGATGCCTTCAAATAATTCTATAAATGGAGTTTATGAAGTATTGGTAAGTGAGGAGACTTTAAAAAAGTATGGAATTGTACTAAATGAAGCTATCACATTAAAGGATGCAAATACTGAAAATTCTTTAATACCTATTGAAATAAGACCAGTTGGAGTTTTTAAGGAAAAAGACCTGAATGATATGTATTGGTCCTTCAACAAAGACGACTCTATGTCAGAAAGCTTTATAATCAACGAAACACCTATGTTAAATGACATAATATTTAAGCAGCCCGATTTGGCTGTTCATTCACTATGGTTTTATGCTTTTGACTATCACAAGATAAAATTTGACAGTATAAAAAATATACTAGACGGGTGTCAAAGAGTTACTAACTATATAAATAAAACCATGGTAAGCAGTAGTATGAATGTAGATGCTCCTAAAATTTACAGTTTGGGTAATTATGCAGCCCAAAGCAAGAAAGTTTATCAAATGCTCTGGTCGCTGTACATCCCGATATTAGTCATGCTGGGCATGTATTTGATCATGGTATCAAGACTTATATTGGAGCAGGAACGGAATGAAATATCGCTTATAAACAGCAGAGGCGGCAACAGATTGCATATTGTAGCGATATATACGGTACAGGGACTTCTGCTGGGTTCTGCTGCTTTTATTACAGGTCCATGGCTGGGAATGCTTGTAGCCAGAGTTACAGGATATTCCAGCGGCTTTTTGGAATTTTCGAGCAGGAAATCGTTGCCTGTTGATATAAATGAAACAACATATTTATTCGGAGCTGTTGCAATAATTTTTTCAACACTGATGATAGCTATACCTGCTTTTTTTGCCGGAAAAACCAATATTGTAAAATATAAGCAGATGTCTGCCCGTAAATCAAGATTTACTCTATGGGAAAAAATCTTTTTAGATGTCATTCTGCTTGGGATAACAGCATACGGTTACCGTATGTTTACACAGAGACAAAAGGTCCTCAGTAATACAGGCGTTATTGCCACACTGATAAAAATAGATCCCCTGCTGTTCGTTATACCAATAGCCTTTATTATAGGTATTGGACTTCTTTTGCTCAGAATTTATCCTATTCTCCTAAAAATTATATACTGGGCAGGCAAAAGGTTTTGGACTCCCGAAATATATTTGTCATTAAATCAAATAGGACGTTCTTTGAGGAAATACCATTTTTTAATGATATTCCTGATAATTACACTGTCTGTCGGAATTTTCAGTTCAACTACAGCAAGAACCATTAACCGTAATGCCGAAGAAAAAGTTATGTATGGTAACGGAAGTGATGTTGCTATTACTCCCGATTGGCGTAAAATGGATATTACAACAGGTCAAGTAATGAGAAAAGAACAATCACCCTCAATTACCTATGGTCATTTACCTCCTTCACTGCAGAAGTTTTTCCCTGATCCTTTTTTATTACCCTCCGAAATCCGATTTCAATTTTTAGAACCGGACTTCGGTGCTTTTTCAAGCCTCGAGGGTGTAGAACAGGCAGCAAGGGTATTAACTTATGGCAGTTTGATGGTCAAGGGAGGAAATTATAATGACTATACAAAAATGATAGCAGTGGATCCGTACGATTTCTCAAGAACAGCATGGTTCAGGGATGATTTAATGAAGCATAGCTTGACAGATTATCTGAATGTCTTGAATACCGAACCCAACTCATGCTTTATTTCCAGATCCATGAGCAAGGCAAGCGGGCTTAAAATAGGTGATACTATTCAAGCAAGTTACAGCCTCATGGATGTTTTACCAAAAGAATGTATTAAAATAACAACTCTCACGATAAGGGGTATTATCGATTATTGGCCTTCCTGGAACCCGTTCGTTAAAAATGAAAGCGATTTTTCCTACGGCTACTCTGAACCCATACTTATTGTTGCAAATCTGCAATATATACAGGATAATCTCGGTATACAGCCCTATGATGTCTGGCTCAAGCTTAAACCGGGTACATCAATAAATCAGGTTTATAACGGTTTAGTTAAACAAAAAATAAGCTACTTAAATTTGATAGATTCCAATGAGCAAATCAGTAGGATTAAAACAGATCCCGGCATGGTAACAGTAAATGGGGCATTGACAATGGGTTTTATAATCAGCATATTAATATGCTTTTTCGGTTTTCTTATCTACTGGACGCTTTCAATAAAGTCAAGGGTACTCCAATTTGGAATCTTCAGAGCAATCGGGCTCTCGTTGAAAAGAATTATAGGCATGATAATATTTGAACAAATACTGGTTTCCATGGCAGCTGCAGCTGCGGGTATTTTTATCGGTCTTGTAACAAGCAGATTATTTGTTCCGTTTTTTCAGATGGTTTTTGATGCAAAACAGCAGGTTCCGCCTTTTAGAGTGATAGCACATTCCGCAGACAGAATGCAGATATATATTCTTATAGGCATATCACTGCTTGTCTGCCTTTCAATACTTGGTTTGATACTATCCAGGCTCAAAGTCAGCCAGGCAATAAAACTCGGGGAGGAATGAGCTATGGATTCAATTATACGGACAGAGAAAGTCAATAGGTTTTTTAAATCGGGTTCTGAGATATTACATGTTTTAAAAGATATAGATATAGATATTCTCCCTGGGACGCTTACAATACTGAAGGGACGTTCCGGTTCGGGCAAGACCACTTTACTGAACCTTCTCGGTGCTCTTGACAAGCCAACCGACGGACAGATCTATTTTGAGGACATGAATATTTCGGGAATGTCCGAATCGGCAAGGGATAAATTGAGAAGGTATAATATGGGCTTTGTTTTCCAATCCATCTCATTGGTATCACTGATGTCTGCTTATGAAAATGTGGAGTTTGGGCTGCGGGTGGCAGGATATCCAGTAAAAAACAGACATACCCGGGTAGAAGAATGCCTGTCGTTTGTGGGCCTGCAAAAACGTATGAAACACAGAGTTCAGGAACTCTCGGGAGGCGAACAGCAAAGGGTTGCCATAGCAAGGGCTATAGCCCATAAGCCCAAGGTAATATTTGCGGATGAGCCTACTGCCGAATTGGATACCCATATGGGCCTTCAGGTAATGAAGATTTTCAAGGATCTGGTTTCAAAAGATGGAATTACTATAGTTATGTCTTCACATGACCACAATATCATTGAACTGGCCGACCATGTATATTCATTGCAGGATGGAGAGATTATCAATGAGTAGTCTTGTTTATAAGGGGATATGAAATATGATTGAGTGCGAAGAACTGGTAAAAATATATAAGACTGCAGATATAGAAGCAGTGGCATTACAAGGACTGGACCTTACAGTTGAAGACGGAGAGCTCATGGTTATAATCGGAAACAGCGGCAGCGGGAAATCGACGCTGCTCAATATGCTGGGAGGTCTAGACCGTCCAACGGCCGGAAGACTTTTTGTTGACGGCATCGATCTGCTAAAGCTTAACAGCAGTCAGATGGTAAAGTACAAACGTGATACCGTAGGTTTTGTCTGGCAGAATAATGCCCGGAATCTGATACCTTACCTGACAGCATTGGAAAATGTAGAATTGCCAATGCTGTTATCAAGGAGAATAAAGAATAAAAGAAGCAGAGCCGAAGGGCTCCTGGATACTGTAGGGATGAGTAACAGAAAAAACAGCAGATTAAGTCAGCTTTCAGGAGGTGAACAGCAAAGGGTTGCTATCGCTATTGCACTAGCGAATAATCCAAGGCTGCTTTTGGCTGATGAACCCACTGGTGCTGTGGATTCGAAGACTGCAGCACATATTCTTGATGTATTTAGGGAACTTAATAGGAAAATGGGGTTGACAATCGTAATCGTAACCCATGACAGACAGCTTACAAGCAAGGTAGACAGGGTTGTTGCAATACGTGATGGAAAGACCAGCAGTGAAATCCTGCGCAAAAAGAGTTATACCGAGGAACTGGCTGAAATAGCGGCAGGCGTGGTTACATCGACAACCGGCGATTCTCACGAAGAGCTGGCTGTAATTGACAGATCCGGTCGGGTCCAGATTCCAAGGGAATATCTTGAGACTATGGGGTTAAAAAACAGAAATAAGATTAGGATCGAGATGGAAAACGGCAGAGTAATAATGTGTCTTCCTGAGGATATAGTATCTGATTGAAAGGGGCGGGTTAAGTGAAAAAAGCAGCAGGTTTATTAATAGTAATTATCCTTCTTGTACAAATATCGGTTACTTTTGCAGATAGTAGTGACGAGATAAGCCAATTGAAACTTGAGGAGATAGAACCGCTTATCTTAAGCAGGAATGCTGAGATTTACGCGAATAATTGGAATGGGTATCTTACGACCGCACAGAGGACATTGTTAGACTATACCGTTATTTGGAAAGCACAGCAGTTATATTTTTCTTATAATGATTTCCAACTTCAGAAGAAGGAATTACAAAATAGAATAGCATTTCTGCAGGAACAGCTTAAAATTGAGGAAATAAAAAAGAACAGCGGATTAACTTCCGGGAGTGACCAGATAAATCTTAATAGTCAAATCAACGACACAAATATCCAGATTATGAATATTGACCGCAGTATTAATAAAACAAGGGAAAAACTTAACCTCATGCTGGGACAGGATACTTCCCATGATTTAAAGATAGAACAACCGCCTGAACCGGATAAAAATTTACTTTTAGGCATAAATTATGTAATGGATATTACCAAAGGGATTAATGAAAGCTTAAATGTAAAAAATGAAGAGCTTATTTTCAATAAGCAAAGCGAAAAAAAGAAATTTGAATTAGCATTTAAACAATGCTATCAAAATGTTAAAGACAGGTGTGAGGATCTGCAAATAGAGCTAGGAAAGTTAGCCGAAACCAGTAAAAAAATTAGTTTGTACCTGGCTGAATACAGACAGGGTTTGTGCCCTAAATCCGACTATCTAAATGAAAAAAATAATTATTCAAATCAGGAATTAAAGGTGACTAAAGCCGAGTTAGAGGTGACAAAAGCACATATAGCTTATAGCTGGATGGTTAGGGGATTTATTGCAGACCAAAGTGATTATTGATAATTCTTTAGTAAATTTAAGAAGAGTACTCCCAAGATAAAAAATATAGGGGCTTTATGCCCCTTGTTTTAATTTTTATTTCTTCTTTTTACGTATCAGTGACAATCCGCCGAACCCGCTGATTATAGCGGCATAAAAGCCAAAATCGTACCACCAACCGGTATTTACAGCCTCGTATATCCTTATATTATGATTGAACAGTCCAATAATCAGAGAGATTGGGGCAACCCAACCATGCCACACACCCGAGAAAAAACCTGCGGGCTTTGAAGCTATATAAGTACCATCTCCAGGAACACAACCTGTCAGTAAAAATATAAATAAAGAAATTGCTACACATAATAAAAGACATCTTTTTAACATAATGACACCTCGATATTCAAATACTCCAAGGCAGTATACTATTACTCTGTAGTTACAATATCAATATTGAACACTTTTGTAAACAATTCCTTTTTCTGCTGGAGTTTTTCAGGTGAAGTTTTCATCAATCGACCTCCAGAAACTCCCTAATGTGTTTTCTCAATTGAGCTTGTATCTTTTCAACATTTTCTTTTCCGTTGATTTTTATAAAGCTATATTCCTCAGCCAGTATTTTAAATTCTTCACCTAACAGTGAATGATACTTTTTAAAGCTTTCAAGCATATCGCCCGAAAGGCACAGATCCATCCCTGATTCCCAGTAATCCAGATGCCCATACTTTGCAAATGTCCTGTGAAGGAGTAAATCAGGATCAAGATGGATATAAAAAATCATATCGGGTACAAGAGCGAAGCCAAACAGCTTTGTCAGCCATTCCTTGCTTGCTCCTCTTACAATGTCTCTTGCCATCATTGTAAAAATATATCTGTCGGCCAGTACAATATACCCTGCCGAAAGTGCAGGAATAATTTTGTTCTCAAGCTGATCTGCAAAATCGGTGCTGTAAAGAAGACTCAAAGTTGTTTTACCCAGTGTATTTCCCTTTTTAGCTTCAAGTATGACATTGCCGACAAGAGTAGATCTTTTAAAGCCTGTATCAAGTACGGCATGACCTTTTGCTTCCAGCCATTCCTTCAGCAGGGATATCTGAGTTGATCTTCCCGAACAATCGGGTCCTTCTATTACTATAAGCTTACCTTGCAAGTCTTCAAGTTTTAAGTAAGGCAAACCTTTTCCATAAAATTGTCTAGTGTTCATAAGCTACCCTCGTCTTTTACATTTTTCTATATGGCGATTTATACTCCACTAATTTTTCCTTAATTATTTCTCGTACTCTTACCTGCTGTTCCTCTATTGACGTGGTCGCATCCATAACTATAAAGTCTTCTTCATCTATCATTTCATCATAATTCTTTTTGATTATACCCTGAAATATTTTAAAGCTCTCTACAGGGTCATTACTCCAGCCCATATCCATTCCTGCCTCGTGATACTTGAGTTCGGGACGGCCTGCAAGTATCCTGCTCACCGATATGTCCAGAGGTGCCTGAAAGTACAGGGCGGCAGTCGGTTTAACTGCAAAATCATATACATTGCGTACCCAGTCGGGGTCACATCCCCTTGCCATATCTCTTGCGTATGCAGTATATATATATCTGTCGCAAAGAACTATGTAACCTGCTCTTAAATGGGGAAGTATCAATTTTTCATACCTGTCTGCAAAATCACTTGCATGCATCAGTGAGAAGGTTGTGGGTGTCAGGAGATTTTTCTTCTTTGCTTTTTTTGTTGATTCCTTTACAAGCTCCGAGGAATTCCATTCTGTAAAAAATACTATATTACCTTCCGATTCGAGCCATTTTTTCAGAAGATATATCTGAGTGCTTTTGCCAGAACCGTCACAACCCTCTACGACAAAGAGTTTTCCGGGATAAGTTTTTCCCATCCCCAATCCTCTTACTTTTTTCATCATATACAGCCTCCATAAGCAAGCTTGCCAGCCTTTAACCACTAATATACTATTTTTAGTATAAAAATATAGGTATTTAATCAATATTTTACTTTGATTTAAACTATTTTTAAAAAAGTAGGATTATTCCTTTTTATTTTGATTTTAGGGTATTATATGGATATAATTATTATGTTACTATAGCTTCAACAGGGGATGAATGTTATGAATTTTAAATTTTTTATCGGCACAAAGGTTTTATTTGGTGAAAACTGTGTAACTGAAAATAAAAATGAGTTTAAAAAATTCGGCAAAAGAGCGTTTGTAGTAACAGGAAAGAACTCCGGAAAATTAAGCGGAGCCCTCGATGATGTTGCAGGGGTGCTTGAGAATCTGGGAATTGATTATTATATATTTGACCGGGTGGAAAACAATCCATCCCTGGAAAACGTCAATGAAGCCGGTAGAGAAGCACGTACATTCAAAGCTGATTTTATTATCGGAATAGGAGGCGGCTCGCCTCTTGATGCTTCAAAAGCCGTGTCTGTACTGGCTGTTAACCATATTGAACCTAAGGAACTCTATAGTAACGTATTCATAAACAAGCCACTGCCAATAATTGCAATACCTACTACAGCAGGCACGGGTAGTGAAGTCACACCATATTCCATACTTACTCGCAGGGATTTGAATACTAAAATGAGCTTCGGAAATGAAGACACCTTTCCCCAAATTGCATTTGAAGATGCAAGATATACATACGATCTGCCTTCCAACGTAACTATAGATACTGCTGTTGATGCGTTCTGCCATGCCATGGAAGGTTACCTCAGCAGAAGAAGTACACCGGCAAGTGATGTCTTGGCACAGGAAGCCATTACTATTTTTGGACAATGCATAAACCCGCTTATAAATGGTCAACTTGATCCATACGTAAGGGAAAAGCTTATGTATATGGCTATGCTGGGCGGAATGGTCATATCTCATACCGGAACAACAATTATTCACGGAATGGGTTATTCGTTGACATATTTCAAAGACCTTCCACATGGACGTGCAAATGGCTTGTTTATAAAGGAATACCTGAAATTCAATTACCGGGAGGCATCCGGGAAAATTGACAGGATGCTTGAACTGCTTGGAATTGCAGGTATTGATGAATTTGGAGAACTGCTTGAAAAAATGCTTAATTACAATTGTACATTTACTGAGGATGAGCTGAAGCAATATGCCTCATTGACTATGAAACAGAAAAGTACCACCTATAATATAAGAACGGCAGCTAAGCAGGATCTATTTGAGATAATGATAAAAAGCCTTAAGGCTCAATAATATTTACTGCATCATTGTTTAACCATAATATGAAGGGAATTTAAAAATGGTAAATGCAAGATTGATCAATATAGAAAATATAAACTCTGCAAACAGGGAAATCCTGAAGACAGGAGCCGATAAAAGCTCACTTCAGTGGCTTTCTCCAAAAGCTGTACATGTCTGCATAAAGCTTGAAGGAATAATTCCGTATGCCGCCAACATACTGAAGCAGGAGATGCTTGGCAAGGGCGGTGATGTGGCCGTACACAGCGGTGTTGTCAATTGCAGCGTTGATGCTTCAGATGTCATTTTGATGGGAACCTTAAACCAGTACAAAAGGCTGACGGATAAACTTTTGCTGCAATCAGGAACACTCAGGGAAATAGCCCTTGAGGTGACCGAAGTATTAAAAGGTAGAACAACTGAGATGGTTAACACCTTGGAATTGAAGGGCTTTAATCTTCCTTTGGGTAAAAAGACATATATAATGGGCATATTGAATGTAACCCCCGATTCCTTTTCCGACGGAGGCAGTTACACTGATATTGGAGCTGCTGTAAAAAAGGCGCGGGAAATGATTACTGAAGGAGCCGACATAATAGATATCGGCGGGGAATCGACAAGACCCGGCCATAAGCCGGTTGATGCACAGGAAGAGATAAAAAGGGTTGTACCTGTTATAGAGATTCTATCCAGGGAAATAACCTGTCCAATATCTGTTGACACAATGAAGGCGGCGGTAGCCGATAAAGCCTTACAGGCTGGAGCACATGCCGTAAATGATGTATGGGGCCTGCAAAGGGAACCGGAAATGGCAAATATAATTGCAAAGCATGGAGCCGGCGTTATAATGATGCATAATCAGGATAACAAAGATTATGTTGACCTGGTTGGAGATATAATAAGATTTCTGAGAAAAAGTGCGGATATTGCGGAAAAAGCAGGTATTCCTAGAAACAGGATGGTTGTTGATCCAGGTATAGGGTTTGGTAAAACACCTGAACATAATATGGAGGTCATGAGAAGAATCAGGGAATTTTCTTCGATAAACCTACCGATACTGCTTGGAACCTCCCGAAAATCATTTATAGGCTATGCACTTGATCTTCCCGTTGAAGAAAGACTGGAAGGAACAGCAGCAACGGTGGTTCTTGGAATTTCCGGCAGAGTTGACATAATACGCGTGCACGATGTCAAAGAAATGGCGCGGGTAGCAAAAATGACAGATGCAATAGTTAGATCAGTGTACAGTTAACAATGGTAATTGAAAATTGAGAATTGAGAATGCGGAATGTAGAGGCGCTGTAGGGGCGGGGCTCTGCTCCGCCCGTTCGGGATTGAGAAAACGTAGGGGCGCTGCTCCATCCGTTTCGGGACTTAGGGGTGTGGGGATTTCCCAACGGAAAGGGTGTCCCCGAGGGAAGCCCTCGGGCCGCAGGAGGCTATTATGTACTCCCTCTCAAAGCCATGAGGGGGCAGGGGGAGTTTGAAGAATGATTAAAAAATTTGATATTTCCCGGGAAATATTGTCGAATAAGGCGGTTAACAATATGGATAAGATAACTCTTAAAAACATGAAACTATATGGTTACCATGGTGTTCTTCCTGAAGAGCAGCAGAACGGCCAGGATTTTTTTATAGATGTCGAAATGCAGCTTGATTTGAGTCCAGCCGGGGTATCTGATTCTCTCGAAGATACTGTAGATTATTCCATGGTATACAATATTGTAAAAAATATAACAGAAAACAATAAATTTCGACTGATTGAGCATCTGGCAGAGGTTATTTCCCGGGAAATTTTGTCGAGATTTCAAATAATATCTGAAGTAGTAGTGAGGATAAGAAAACCTGATGCTCCATTAGGGGGCATCCTTGACTGGCCTGAAGTTGAGATCAGGAGGCAGAAAAATGGTTCATAAGGTTTATTTGGGGTTGGGTTCAAATATTGGTGACAAGGAAAAAAATCTTAAAACAGCAATTGATTATATATCGCAAATAAAGGATACAACGCTTAAGTCCATATCCCCAATATATAAAACCAAGCCGGTAGGCTATACGGCGCAGGATGACTTTTTAAATGCGGCAGTCCTTATTGAAACCGGACTTGAACCGCTTGAGGTTTTATCAAATACCCGGCAAATTGAAAACAGGATGGGCAGAATAAGGGAAATACATTGGGGCCCTAGAATTATAGACATTGATATCCTACTTTATGATGAACTGCAAATTAACCATCCTGAGTTGACTGTTCCCCATCCGTTAATGTTCCAAAGGGCTTTTGTACTGAGGCCTCTTAAAGATATATATACATCCGTTCGAATCCTTGGTTTTGACATTGACGAATTAATATTAAAATGTGATGATAGGAATGATATTGATTTATATAATGTAGAAATAAGAAATTAAGCTGAAGTTTGGGGGTGGATATTTTGGTTGAAGTTTATTATTATATGCCGTCTGCCGAAGTACCGCAGGCAGTAGAATGCGGAATGAAACTGTCCAGGTGGTTTGATAAGGAAATAGATTTCGGGGACGGAAACAAAAAATGCATATCTGCTTTGCTTAATCCAAAAGATAATCTGGGAAAGTACAAATCAGAGGAATTCAAATGTGTGAAATTTGAACTGTCGCCAATCTACTGCTTTGTAGCTGATGCGTATCTATATAAGGTGGGGCAGAATTTTCCGGAAGTTTTGGAAGCATACAAAAACTCAATTATACCTGTGGAAAAATATATATTCGGGACCTACAGGATGCCGGAATGTCTTGTCACAACTACAGTTATTGCAGGCCAGATAATCTTGCTTGATAAAAGGCTGGACTCTCCTATCCTTTATACAAACTCTGAAGAACTTTACATAAATAATATTATTGAAACCTATAAGGAAGAGCAAACAGACTTCAATGATACAATGCTTTATCATTTTTACTGCAGGTTGGCTGAGATGGGAAAAGTCATAAAAATCGAAGACAGAAAGGAAAACATGGCAGTATTTTGTGATACGGAAAGCGGAAGAGCTTATACTATTAAAATACCCGATATGTCCAAGTACTGAAATGATAATAGATTAGTAAAATGAGTAATTCAAAATACAAAGTCCTTTCTGTTCTCAAAAAGAATATTGGAGAATATGTTTCGGGAGAGAGCCTGAGTGAGACTTTGGGTGTCACAAGGGCTGCAGTCTGGAAATATATAAAGGAACTGAAGCAGCAAGGGTATAAAATTGATTCGTCTACCAAAAAAGGCTACATGCTGGAGCATTCTTCCGATAATCTAAATGAATATGAACTGATGGAAGGACTTAAAACTGAATTTATAGGCAAAAGGCTTGAGTACTTTGATGTGCTTGACTCAACCAACAATTATGCTAAAAAAATAGCGGCCGAAGGCTGCGAGAATGGAACAGTTGTGGTAGCCGATAACCAGACAGAAGGCAGGGGAAGGATGGGAAGGACATGGTATACCGCATGCGGTAAGGGTATCTGGATGACCCTGGTCTTGAGACCTCCCATACAAATAGAAGAAGTTCAGCTGTTTACTTTGGGGGCTGCTGTTGCAGTAGCTAGGGCAATCAGGAGTCTAACCGGCTTTGAAGCGGGAATCAAGTGGCCTAACGATATTATACTAGAAGGCAGGAAAGTTTGCGGAATTCTTACTGAAATGAGTTCGGAAGAAAGTAATGTCAATTTTATAGTGATCGGAATAGGAATTAATGTCAGCCATACTTTGGAGGATTTTCCCGAAGATATCAGGGATAGGGCAACTTCGCTTATGCTTTATTCGGACAAATCGGGAAAAAAAGGACAATTAATATTAGACCGGGCTGATTTGATAAAAAATATATTGTTTGAAATAGAGAAAATATATAGTAAAATAAATAATAATTCTTCAAAAGAAATTTTGGGTGATTGGAAGACATATTCGGTTACATTAGGAAGTAAGGTCAGAATTATAATAAAAGGCACCGAATACGAGGGTACGGCGGTTGATATAGAGCAGGACGGAAGTTTGACTGTAGAATGTATCGATGGTGTTCGCCGTAGAGTACTTTCGGGAGAAATACAGGTAAGAGGAATTTTTGGTTATATTTAGGGGTATTGAAATGATAATAGACTTCCATGTTCACTGCTTTCCTGATGCATTGGCACCTAAAGCAGTCCAGCTGCTGGCAAAAAGAGCCGGCACGCCACCCAGACTTAACGGTATGGTGGGAGACATTAAAAGCTCTATGAATAAGGCAGGGGTGGATTATTCGGTAATACTGCCGATTGCGACAAAACCGGAGCAGACAAAAACAATAAATAATTGGGCAGCTCAAATACAGGGCGAAAAAATAGTTTCCTTCGGCAGCATTCATCCTGATTATCTAAACTGGAAAGACGAGCTTAAAAAAATTAAGGAACTTGGATTAAAGGGAATTAAGTTTCATCCTGATTATCAGGATTTTTTTGTGGATGACAGGAAGATGTATCCGATCTATGAAGAGGCTTTCAAAAGGGATTTGGTGGTAATATTTCATGCGGGCGTTGATATCGGGCTCCCGGCTCCATATCACTGCGAGCCGGAAATGCTTAAAAAAATCCTGAAGGATTTGAAAGGCGGCAGAATTGTGGCAGCTCATATGGGAGGGCATTCCTACTGGGATGATGTGGAAAAATATCTGGTGGGAGAAGATATCTATTTTGACACTGCTTACAGCATAAAAGTAATTGAAACTGATCAAACATTAAGAATCATAAGGGGACACGGGTCAGATAAAATTCTTTTTGCTACAGATTCTCCATGGACAGATCAAAAGGAAGAGATAGAGCGGATGAAAGGGTTTGGCTTAACAGAAAAGGAATACAATTCAATAATGGGGGATAATGCAAGAAAACTGTTAAATATGTAAGTTGGATTAAAGAAGCAGGCAGAAAGAAAAGAAGATTTGTTTAAATAATATTAAGGGGGTTAATCAGTGAAAAACTATGAGTATCAAGATAAGAACAATCAGGGTTCAAATAATAACCAGACAGGAACTAAGGTACAGACTCCGGTGAGAAATAATCAGGAACAAAACAATACCAGGAATAATAACCAGTACAGAAGTCAGTACAGGGACAACGGACCAAGACACAGCTATCAGAGCCAGGGTTCCTATTCAAGGAATATTTCACGGAACAAGGCCGAGGAAACCATTGAGGATATAAAAACAGATATAGTAAGAATTGAAAAGGAAATTGATCTTGAAATAAAGGAAATAAAGACTATGAGGCTGGGATTATAGATTCTTCGGAGGATAGATTCAAATGATAGTTGTAATAGACGTTGGAAACTCCAATATAGTTATTGGAGTTTATGAGGCAAAAAAATTGCTGGCCCACTGGAGAATTGGTGCAGATAAGGAGAAAACGGCAGACGAATTCGGTTCATTTTTCATTACAATGTTTGAAAGTCAGAATCTGGATATGAAGAATGTTGAAGCTGTTGTAGTAGCTTCGGTAGTTCCGCCAATAATGTATTCTTTGGAGCATGCAATTAGAAAATACTTTAAAATAGAACCTATGCTTGTAGGACCGGGAATTAAAACCGGTATAAATATAAAATATGAAAATCCCAGAGAAGTAGGTGCCGATAGAATAGTAAATACTGTTGCTGCGCTTGAGGCATATGGAGGACCTGTAATCATTGTGGATTTTGGAACTGCAACCACCTTCAGCGCAGTATCGTCAAAGGGTGAATTTCTAGGAGGTGTAATCTGTACGGGAATTAAAGTATCGGTAGATGCGCTGTTCCAGAAGACATCCAAACTCCCCAAGATCGAACTTACAAAACCTGAAACAGTCATAGGACGGAATACGGTTGCAAATATGCAGTCAGGTATAATATTCGGATATGTTGGTCAGGTTGACTATATAGTTAAGCGAATAAAGAGGGAAATGAAGGAAGACAATATCAAAGTTGTTGCAACAGGTGGACTTGCAAGACTTATCGCAAGTGAATCCGAGGAAATAGACGAAATAAACGGACTTCTTACCCTTGATGGTTTGAGAATCATATATGAAAGAAACAAGCAGTAAATAAAGCGGCCTATGGCCGCTTGTTTTTTACCAGAAAGACTGATAAGGCGAGAAATAATTTGGTAATAAATATACAAATAGATTTAATCCCACCCGAACTCTCAACCCCCAACTCCCCACTCCAAACTCTGAACTTTAATTGCGGAACTTTTTGGCACATTTTTAAGTCATACTCTACAAGACTAGAAGTATTGGAGGGTGTAAAATGAAACGTCTATTGAAGCTCACAAGTCTATTTATCATAACTTCAATTCTGCTCGCATTTATTCAGCTTCCTGTAACTACCGCGGCAGCCGGGGTACAGACGCCGCTGGCTGAAAAAAACAGGTTGGACAACGCAGTTGTCTTATATGTGGGAAGTCCGCTTGCAATTGTCAATAATATGGAAACCCAGATTGACACAAACGATTCCGAAACTCAGCCTGTTGTTAAAAACAACAAGGTACTTGTTCCTATACGTTTTATTTCCGAAGCTTTCGGAGCTAAAGTGGACTACAACAGCAAGACCAAAGAGGTCGGGATAAAACTGAATGATCAGCAGGTAAGCCTCTTCCCGGGAGATTCCTCCATGAGGGTGAACGGCAAAACTATCGGGCTGGATGAACCTTCACAGATTATTGGTAACAAAACCTTCATACCTCTGAGGCAGGTTGCCGAGGCATTGGGGAAAAAGATCTTTTATGACAGAGGTTTGATAATCATATCTGATATAGAAAATATTTTTGACAGTGAAAAAGAAAAAGGCGCTATAGATGCTTTGATTTCAAGAGTCAATAATCTGCCTGTCATAGGAAATGCAGATAATCTTGAAAGTTTGCTCCAAAAAGCCTGGAATTCTGTGCATGGTTCATTAAAAACATCGTCTGGTAATGGTGCTGTACGAGAAGAAAGTAATGATAAATCGACTGCAGCTGCTTCAGCACCTGCTTCTTCAGACAGTCTGCAGTCCAACTCTTATTTTTCTTCAACAAATGTGCAGGTTCAAGGAGTAGATGAGGCGGATATTGTAAAAACAGACGGCCAATATATATACAGGGTGGCAGGACAGAAATTAATTATTACCAGAGCAGTTCCTGCAGACAATATGCAGGTGGCAGGTACGCTTACATTTGATGACAGTAGCTTTACCCCCAGCGAAATATATTTAAACAATGACAAAATGGTAGTGATAGGCAATACCTATGGAAGTATACCTGTTATCAATCCCCAGATAAAAAACAATATATCCTCCCAAGCCTATTCTAACGAGAATTCGGTTAAAGCAATTGAATATGATATTACAGATAAAGCCTCAGTTAAGAAATTAAAGGAAGTAGAACTTGAGGGAAACTATATTTCTTCCAGGAAGATCGGTTCTATCCTATATCTTATAGCCAGCAGGTATATCAATTATTACGGAGTACAAAACGGAACCAGCCTTGCTCCGACATACAGGGATACCGCTGTAAGCGATTCCTATAAAACCGTAGATTATAATGATATCCGTTATATACCAGGATTTCTGGAACCCAGTTATATGAGTATAGCAGCAATAGACCTTGATAAACCGCAGGAAAAGTCTGATATCAGTACCTATCTAGGAACAGGCAGTAATATATATGCATCTTCCCAAAATTTATATGTGGCATTCACAAGATACAGTTACAGTATCAACAAACCTCAGGCAGTAAGTTCCATGCCTTCCAGAAGACCTATAATAATGCCTTTGTATGATGAAACAACAATGGTCTATAAATTCTCTTTGAACGGTTCAAAGGTAACTTATCTTTCAAAGGGAGAAGTGCCGGGAACGTTGTTGAATCAATTTTCCATGGACGAGAACGGCAATTACTTCAGGATTGCCACAACAGGCAGAAAGCTTACCGGTAACGGAACTGCGGTAAATACAAATAACCTGTATGTACTTGACGAAACCATGAATACAGCCGGCAAACTGGAGGATATAGCGCCCGGAGAACAAATTTATTCTGCCAGGTTTATGGGGGCTAAAGCTTATTTGGTAACTTACAGGTCTGTAGACCCATTCTTTGTAATAGACATGAAGGATCCGACAAAACCCGAAATATTGGGGGCGCTGAAAATACCCGGTTACAGCAATTACCTGCAGCCCTATGATGAAAATCATATCATAGGCTTTGGAAAGGATACTGTCGAAGTCTCGATTGATAAATCAGCATCGGGAAGCAACTCAACGGCGGCATATTATCAGGGTATGAAAATTGCCTTGTTTGATGTGAGTGATGTCAAAGACCCCAAACTCATGTACTCAACAATAATTGGAGACCGAGGAACAGATTCCGAACTTTTATACGACCATAGGGCGTTACTCTTCTCAAAAGACAGGAATCTTCTTGCATTTCCGATTGAAGTGGCTGAAATCAAGGATAAGTCAAAGGACAAATATGACATACCTCAGTATGGTGAATTTGTTTTTCAGGGAGCGTATGTATATAGTGTCGACCTTCAGAAGGGGTTTGTCTTGAAAGGAAAAATTACCCATATATCCGACCAGGAGTATAAGAAATCCGGATACGACTGGTATGACAGCGATAAAAATATTAAAAGGATATTGTATATAGGAGATAACTTATATACAGTATCGGACAATATGATTAAAGCGAATGATATCAATAGTATGAAGGAAATCGGCAATATAAACTAATTTACTCAACATGTATTTTGTTAACGAATGGACCTTGCGAATGCAAGGTCTTTTTCTTTTATATCCATTTATGATAGAATTTATCTATGGTTAAAGGAGGTAATTCCCATAAGCGAATGGAATATACCAATTTATAATTCCTTAAAAAAATACGCAGGCTCAAATCCTGTTCCTTTTCACATGCCCGGACACAAAATGGGCAAAGGACTTCCGGAAGAATTTCTGAGGGATTTGCTTCCTATGGATGTTACAGAAATTCCAGGCATGGATAATCTCCATTTTCCATCAGGACCTATTAAACAGGCGCAGCAGTTGGCTGCAGAAGCCTTTAAAGCGGATAAAACATATTTCCTGGTAAACGGTTCGACCTGTGGAATTCATGCAATGATATTTACTATCTGTAAACCAGGTGATAAATTGATTGTAACCCGGGATTGCCATAGATCGGTAATAGCAGGTATGATGCTGGCCGGGGTGGAACCCATATACATTAAACCCGAATATAACAGCCGTTTTGGAATATACTCCCACGTGGATCCTGATAAGATAAGGCAGGCGCTGGATAATAATCCGGATGCTGTAGGTGTTCTCATAACAAGGCCCAATTATTATGGCGTTTGTTCGGATATTGTTAAAATAGTTCAAATTGTTCATTCCCATGAAAAACTGCTTATTGTCGATGAAGCACATGGCGCTCATCTTTGTTTCAATGAAAAGTTACCGCTTGGTTCCATGCAGGCAGGAGTCGATATGTGTGTCCAGAGTGCGCATAAAACTCTTCCGGCGCTAACTCAAAGCGCCTATCTTCATGTTAATGGGAAAAAGATAGACATAGAAAGGCTGGAGTTTTACCTTAGTGCACTTCAAACCTCCAGTCCGTCTTATATATTAATGGCTTTTCTTGATATTGCAAGAGCGATAATGCAAAATAAAGGGGCCCAACAACTGGAGGATTTGTTTAAAAATATTGAAGACCTGAGAGAAACCTTAAAAGGTGTTGACGGGATAACTTTACTTGGGAAATCACAACTGTGTTCTGATTATGATCAGACCAGGGTGGTAATAAACTTAAGAGATACAGGCATAACGGGATATGAAATGGAAAAACTCCTGAGGGATGCTTCAAATATTCAGGTTGAAATGTCGGATTACAGTAATGTTGTATGCATTTCCACAGTTGCGGATAATCAAAAGGATTTTGAAATACTTGCAGAAGCCTTGAAAAGTATGGTTGAATTACATAGAAAGCAAGACCCATTGAAGGATTTATACATACCGGAAGCTGAAGATATATTTCAGGAAATAGTCTTGAAGGATATGGCCTTACGTTCAGGTAAACTTGTAAACATTGAAAGTGCAGCCGGGTTTGTAAGCCATGACATGATTGTTCCATATCCTCCGGGCATACCACTTATATGTCCTGGGGAAAAAATCAGTCGGAACAGTGTGGATTTATTAAAAACCATAGCAGCTGCCGGAGGAATAATTCACGGACTTGTTAATGAAAATGAAATAAGGATAGTAAAATAATATATATGGTATAATCTAATTGGAGGGTTAATTAAATGGAAAAAGGCGGATTTATAACTGTTGAGGGTACGGATGGCTCGGGGAAAACAACCCAGATAGCCTTTATGGAGAAATACCTGAAGGAAAAAGGTTTTGAGGTAGTACTTACCAGAGAACCCGGCAGTACAAAAATCAGTGAAAAAATACGTTCAATAATCCTTGACCCGGAACACAAGGAGATGGGCTATATTTCAGAGATGCTGCTGTATGCTGCTGCCAGGGCTCAGTTGGTTTCTGAAATAATTAAGCCTGCTGTGGAAAACGGGAAAATGGTTATTTGTGATAGATTTGTAGATTCAAGTTATGCTTATCAGGGATTTGGAAGAGGAATAGATTTAAAAACCATAGCAGATGTGAATAGGATTGCACTTGATGGAATGGTTCCAGATATTACATTTTTTATGGATTTAAATCCCCGAATAGCTCTCGGAAGACGAATGGCTGCCTCACAGGCTGATAGGATCGAAAAGGAAAAGATGGATTTTCATATGAAAGTGTATGAGGGTTACAAAAAACTTGTATTATTATACCCGGACAGGATAAAATCCATTGATGCAAACAAGGATGAACAAAAGGTATTTAATGAAATAAAGACCTGGCTTGATGAACTGCTGGCTTAAGTTTAAAAACCGGAAGAGTAATAAATTGGAGGCGGAATATGAAACTGGTATTTGCTATTGTACATGATGAAGACGGGCCAAGGGTAATTGGTGAATTAAACAAGAACGGATTCAGTGTAACCAGGTTATGTTCTACCGGTGGCTTTTTGAAAGCCGGAAATACGACACTTCTTGTTGGAGTTGAAGAGGAAAAGCTGGATACTGTAATTGGCATAATCGAAGCCAAGTCAAAAAGCAGGAAACAGGTAGTAAACTCCACCATGACTCCTAATACTATGGGGGGTATGTTTATGCCCTACCCGGTTGAAGTGGTGATAGGCGGCGCGACAATATTCGTTGTTGATGTTGAAAGATTTGAAAAAGTTTAAGGGGTGTTAATGTGAAAGTTAGGGAAACTTCGAATAAAACAACCAATGTTTTCGGATTTACTGAAGTCAGCGATAAAAAGGTTACTGAAAGCAAGGGTACAACCTTTCAAAATCAGCTTAAGCATGCAGAACAGCAAGGCTTTGAGGAATATGTAGGCGATGTTGTAAAGCAAATTGCCGAACAGGGAGATAAGCTCTCGAAAAAAGTAGATATCAGAGAATTAAAAATATATAAGGAATTGTTAACCGAATTTATGGATCTGGCTGTAGGAAACTCGCGTAAATTCTCCAAACAAAGCTTCTTGGACAGAAGAGGCCGGCACAGGGTCTATGCGATAATCCGCCAGATAAACGATGAATTGGACAAGCTTACAAAAGATGTCCTGCAGGGGGAAAAGGACAACATCTCAGTGCTGAAAAGCCTGGATGATATAAGGGGCCTGATTCTGGACATGATCATGTAAAAGCGCTATAAGCGTCGTATAACTGCGTCAAATTACGTCTTTTGGTGCTCATTTGCAATAAGCAAACTCCACGCCAAAAGACATAATTTTCCTTGTTCTACTCGCTTCTATCGCTTTTGCCAGGGCAGGGGTGAGGGTTAAATTACTTTTAAAGGGAGTTAAAAATATTGGGTTTTGATAATATAATTGGCCAGAAGGAACTGATTGACAGTCTTAAAAAGTCCATAATCAACAATAGAACAGGACATGCATACATTCTTTGCGGTCCCCAGGGAATAGGGAAGAGGACACTGGCCTCGGCTTTTGCAGGTGCACTGTTGTGCAGTACCGGCAAAGGCGGTGAAAGTTGCGGAACCTGTATACCCTGCAGGATGTTTGAAACCGGGTCCATACCCGATCTTTTTATTATAGACACGGGGGATTCGGGTATAGGAGTTAATGATATCAGAAAGCTCCAGGGGGACATTATAGTAAAGCCGCTTTACTCAAAAAGAAAGGTTTATATAATAGCCGATGCCGATAAAATGACTGTCCAGGCGCAGAACTGTCTTTTGAAAACCCTTGAAGAACCTCCGGAATATGCGGTTATAATACTAACGGTTTCAAATCCCGGTTTATTACTAGAAACCATACGATCAAGAACAGTTAAATATACCCTTGGTAAGAATACAATACCTGAAGTTGTTCACTTTCTTAAATTAAAATATAGTGATGGTCTCGCCAATGCCGATTTCATATCTGCATTTTCAGGCGGCATAATAGGCAGAGCTGCGGAATTGGCCAAGTCTGAGGAATTTTTTTTATTAAGGGATAAAGCAATAGATATCGTTTTAAAACTGTCAGGTACAAAACTCATAGATGTTTTTACCGCATATGATTTTTTTGAAAAAAATAAGGAAAGTATAGATACGGTATTTGACATCATGCTTCTATTCTACAGGGACTTGCTGATAGCTTCGGAGACAGGCAGTGAAAAGATGTTGATTAATTCGGATAAAAAGGATATCATATTAGATAATGTCAGCCTTTTTTCCGTGCCGGGAATAGCAAAATCCATTAAGACAATTGAGGAGACACGGAAAAACATAAAACAGAATGTAAATTATCAGCTTAGTATAGAGGTAATGCTTATGAAGCTGCAGGAGGAATATATTTAATGGTCAAGGTTGTAGGAGTAAGATTCAAAAAAGCGGGCAAAATCTATTATTTTGACCCTGAGGATCTTGATATAGCCATAAATTCCAATGTAATTGTAGAAACGGTTAGAGGTATAGAATTCGGACAGGTTGTTGTGCCTAACAGGGAAGTTCCCGATGATCAGATAGTAGCTCCGCTCAAAAAGGTAATAAGGGTAGCTACCGAGGAAGACAGGCTTCATGCCGAAGAAAATGCAAGAAAAGAGAAGGATGCTTTTGATATATGCTTCAGAAAAATAAACGAACATAATCTTGATATGAAGCTTATCGATGTTGAATATACATTTGATAACAATAAAGTACTGTTCTACTTCACAGCTGATGGAAGAGTTGATTTCAGGGAGTTGGTAAAGGACCTGGCTGCTGTGTTCAAGACCAGGATAGAGTTAAGGCAGATAGGAGTCCGTGATGAGTCCAAAATGATGGGCGGATTGGGTGTTTGCGGCAGGACCCTATGCTGCAAATCGTTCCTGGGAGAATTTCAGCCTGTTTCCATAAAAATGGCAAAGGAGCAAGGTTTGTCTCTTAACCCGACCAAAATATCCGGAACCTGCGGAAGGCTTATGTGCTGCCTGAAATATGAACAGGATGCATATGAGGAAATACTTTCAAGAGTTCCGAAAGAGGGAGCTATAGTAAGTACTCCTGAAGGGCAGGGAACAGTAATGGAAATCAGTCTGCTGAAGGAAATAGTTAAAGTCAAGTTGGATAAGGGTAATGAAACTGATCTTAAATCATACAAAGTAGACGAAGTTAAAGTTATAAAAGATGCCAGCAGTGATGATGAAATTGACGTAGACCTCGAAGAACTTAAAAAGCTGGAGGATTGATAATAAAACCAAACCTGCTAAATATTTTATAAAAATAGTTTTCAATCTATTACTTTGGTGGTAAAATAAATAAGTCTTTAATTGGTAAAGATATATTTATATTTTGTAAAGAGATACTTAAGGAGGTGTCCCGGTATGGCATATTTAATTACCGATGCTTGTATAAGTTGCGGTGCATGTGAGTCTGAATGCCCTGTTTCATGCATTTCAGCAGGAGATAGTAAATACGTTATAGATGCTGACGCTTGTATAGAGTGTGGAGCATGCGCTAATGTTTGTCCTGTAGATGCTCCTCAGGCACAATAAGTTTTATAAAGAAATGAAATCGAAGGGGGAGCCCCTTCGATTTTTTCGTTGGAGGAAAAAAACGTAATATACATCGAATTACACTCATATTAAATACATTAAGGTGCTTATGGAAGTTCATATTAATGATAATGAAAGAATAGATGACCTGCAGTATAAAGGCTTGCGGCTTATACAAAAGACTGATGCATTCTGCTTTGGAGTGGATGCGGTCCTGCTTGCCAATTATGCCGATGTAAAAAAGCAGAATGAAGTAATTGACCTTGGAACCGGTACGGGTATCATACCTGTCCTTCTTGCCGGAAAAACCCAGGCTAAACGGATAATTGGCCTTGAAATACAGGAAAGTATGGCCGAAATGGCAAAAAGAAGTGTAGAATTGAATCAGCTAGATGACAGGGTTCAAATAGTGGAAGGCGATATTAAGAAAGCAGTTGAAATGTTTGGTGCTGCCAGGTTTAATGTAGTAGTAAGCAACCCGCCTTATATTGAAGCTAAGGGTGGTCTGATAAATCCTTCGGATACCAAAGCGGTTTCGAGACATGAAATATTATGCACACTTGAAGATGTTGTCAGGATAAGCAGTAAATTGCTTGTAACAGGCGGACAACTGGCGATGGTGCATAAACCTGAGCGTTTGGCAGATATAGTATTCCTTATGAGAAATTACGGGATGGAGCCTAAATATATAAGGTTTGTTCATCCTTCACCTTATAAAAAAGCAAATTTAATGCTGATAAAGGGCAGCAGAGGAGGTAACAGGCAGCTTAAAATGGAGCCTCCCCTGTATGTTTACGATGAGAATGGAAATTACTCGGATGAAATAAACAGGATTTACTGCCGGGATCCAAAAATCATTGGTGATAGGTAGAATGGGTAGAATGGGTGGTGCCTATTCAACCAATTCCACCTGTATTTTATATAGAAAGTGAGAACTATGACCGTGAATCAAGATAACTGCGAAAACCCATTTCCCAAAAATGAGCAGCTTCAGGAAAAAGGTACACTTTACCTTGTTGCTACTCCCATAGGCAACCTTGGAGATATTACTCTACGGGCATTGGAGACCTTGAGAAGTGTAGATGCCATAGCGGCTGAGGATACAAGACAGACAGTAAAGCTTTTGAATCATTTCGAAATTAAAAAGCCATTGTTCAGCTATTTTGAACATAACAAGAATGTTAAAGGCGGTTATATAATAAAGCTGCTGGAAGAAGGCAAAAACATAGCTCTTGTATCGGATGCAGGGTCACCTGGTATTTCGGATCCGGGAGAAGATATAGTAAAATTGGCTGAACAAAACGGAATCAACGTCACTATGATACCCGGTCCTGTTGCTGCGGTTGCAGGATTGGTATTGTCGGGTCTCCCGACGGGACGCTTTGTTTTTGAGGGCTTTCTTCCAATGAATAAAAGAACAAGAAAAGAAAGAATACTTTCACTTAAGAATGAAACCAGAACCATTATCTTTTATGAAGCGCCACATAAACTGATATATACGTTGAATGATCTTTTGGATATACTTGGTGACAGAAGAATATCCCTTGCAAGGGAACTCACCAAAAAATACGAAGAAATCAAAAGGTGCATGCTGTCAGAAGCTTTACAGTTTTACAATAATGAACCTCCACGGGGTGAATTCGTACTTGTTCTGGAAGGTATATCTGAACAGGTTCTTGAAGAAGAGGAACGAGAGAAATGGGAAAGCGTATCCCTGGAACAGCATGTTAAAATATATACCGAAATGGGGTTGGACAAGAAAGAAGCAATCAGAAAAGTAGCTGAGGACAAGGGCTTGAGTAAAAGAGACGTATATAATGAACTGGTACGGAATCAAAATATTTAGAATATCAAGTAAATTGAAAAAGCAAAAAAAAGGGGAGATTTTTAATCTCCCTATTTTAATTGGTAGAAATTACTTTTTGAGTTCTCTCATACATTCGGGGCATATGTTCTTTCCTTTATATACGTTTACATCCTTGGCATTTCCACAGAAAATGCAAGCTGGTTCATATTTTTTAAGGATGATTGTACTACCGTCGACATAAATTTCCAGTGCGTCTTTTTCTGCTATGTCCAAAGTACGTCTCAATTCGATCGGCAATACAACTCTGCCCAACTCATCAACCTTTCTAACAATTCCAGTAGATTTCATAATAAATCCTCCCTAAAATTACAGTATTCGACAAAATTTCTTCTCTATTATCGTACCATATATACCAATAAACGTCAACAATATATTTAAAGAAATTCAAAAAAATGTTATGGAAAATTTATGCTAATGTTTTTTAAGCTCCTTGATTTATAAGGGCGCTTTATAAATCACGTTACTTTGGGTACAATTGCCATGGTACTTCTAGTACCGATATTTGCTGCTTTTGATGGTAAAAGCACCAAAAAAACTATCTCTACAATTCGACAATATACGACAAGTTACATCAAGCAAAAATAAAGGAAAATTACCAGTTTGTAAAAGGTCGAATAGCACTTTAAACATGCTCATATATATAAAAAATAATGATTAGTTTCGAGAATTTTACTTATGTTGAATTATATCTGGTTTGGAATGATTGTAATAGGATTTGCAGTAGGTATGATGAACGGCCGGATAGAAGAAGTATCCCAGGCGGTTATAGACTCTGCATCAACTGCTGTTGAGCTATGTATCGGGCTGCTTGGAGTAATGTGCCTATGGACCGGATTAATGGCAGTTGCTGAAAAAAGCGGTTTGGTTAAAGCTTTAGCAAAAATAGTTAGACCTGCTTTGAAATTTTTATTTCCTGATATTCCCAAAGACCACCCGGCTTTGGGTGCAATTGTTCTAAATATGGTTGCCAATTTCTTCGGTTTGGGAAATGCAGCTACACCTCTGGGAATTAAAGCTATGACAGAGCTTCAGAAACTAAATCCCGATAAAAATACCGCTACAAATGCAATGAGCATGTTTCTTGTACTTAATACGGCAGCCATACAGCTTATACCGGTAACCATAATTGCAGTCAGAACAGCCGCCGGCTCAAAGGGTCCGGCTGATATAATAGGAACAATCTGGATGGCATCAAGTTGTGCAACGGCTGCAGGAATTATAACCGCTAAAATTCTGGCTGTTGGAAAAAGAAGATTAAGATAGGGGATATTTATGAAATCAATATCCGCTTACGCTATACCCGTAATAATATTGGTAGTTTTAATAGCCGGCATGTATAAAGGTGTAAAAGTATATGACATTTTTATTGAGGGAGCAAAAGAGGGTTTGACCACCGTAATAAGGATTTTGCCTTCACTGGTAGGCCTTTTGGTAGCAGTGTCGGTCTTCAGGGCTTCAGGTGCTTTGGACCTGATAATATATGCTTTCAAACCGCTTGCAACTGCTCTTTCAATACCCCCGGACGCCCTTCCATTGGCTTTTTTGAGACCTATATCGGGAAGTGCTTCTCTTGCTATGGTTTCAGATATAATCAAAACCCATGGACCCGATTCATTTGTAGGAAGAGTTGTATCCACAATGATGGGTTCAACTGAAACAATATTTTATACCCTGACTGTCTATTTTGGAGCGGTGGGTATCAAAAATATAAGATATACGCTTGCGGCGGCTCTTATTGCCGACTTCGCCAGTGTTATTGCCTCGGTGTGGGCTTGCAGGCTTTTTTTCGGCGGTTAGGATATCGTTTTTTTAAATTAGTCTGAACATATTACTTAACTTTTTGTTGAAAAAAACTTAACAGGTATGTATAGTAATAATAGAATTTTGCATAAATAAGAAGAATAAACAATGTGTTCAATATATTGCAGAATATATTGATATAACCGATATTTGGCACGTTGTGGACATGGAGGATAAAATGAATAAAAATACATTTTATATTACAACACCGATTTATTATCCAAGCGACAAGCTTCATATAGGGCATTCATATACTACCGTAGCAGCAGATGCCCTTGCCAGATATAAGAGGCTCCAGGGCTATGATGTAATGTTCCTTACCGGTACTGACGAGCATGGCCAGAAAATACAGCTTAAGGCCGAGCAAAAGGGTGTAACTCCAAAGCAGTATGTAGATGAAATTGTCAGCGGAATCACCAAACTATGGAAGTTAATGAAGATCACAAATGACAAATTCATCCGTACTACAGACAAATATCATGAGGAAGCCGTGCAAAAGATATTTAAAAAGCTGTACGATCAGGGAGATATATACAAGAGTGAGTATGAAGGCTGGTATTGTACCCCGTGTGAATC
>JAUZPR010000035.1 GCA_030705825.1 Bacillota bacterium
AGGATGAATTATTTTGAAGCATTCTTTCGGCAATTTCGCAGAACCTCTTTATGCCTGCATTGATTTGCTGCGTATGCACCGCTGCATAGCTTAAACGGATATTATTCAATTTCTGGGGAGAATTTGCTCCGTAAAATATGTTTCCGGGTGCGAATACCAGCCCTTCAGCCGCTGTCTGGCGCAGAAGACTGTTCATTGGAAAGCCGAAAGGCAGGTTAAGCCAAATATTCAGGCCTCCTCCCGGTTTTGAGTAATTTATTTGCGGAGGAAGATTCTCATCAAGAGCTTTTGTTATTTCATAATAACGTTCCTTATATATATCGAACATAAAGCTCATATGCTTGTTCCAGAAGCCCTTGCGTATATACAGGTCAAAAGCACGCTGAATAAGACCTGATGTGGAGATATCGGTGGTATGCTTTGCTTCCAGAACATTTTCCTGCAGACTTTGAGGCACTACCATAAATCCCAGTCTCAAGCCCGGCATAAATATTTTTGAAAAGCTTTTAATAAAAATTACCCTGTCGTTTTTATACAGGGATTTTATTGAATACAAGTTTTTACCTTCAAAATCAAGGTCACTGACATAGTCGTCTTCTATTATATAAGTATTATATTTCTCAGCCAGGGCCAGCATCTCTTTACGGTGCATATTCGAATAGGAATATCCTGTAGGGTTTTGAAAAGAGGGAATACTGTATATGAATCTGGGTTTATGTTTCTTGAGAAGGTATTCCAGGATATTTAAATTTGGCCCGTTTTCTGTTATTTCCACATCAGCAATATCTGCACCCCTTGATTTGAATACGGCAATGGCACCCGAATATGTAGGGCTCTCGGTAATAACGCAGTCTCCCTGCTTTAACAATGCTTTGGAAATGATATCTATACCTTGCTGGGAACCTGAAATTACCTGAATGGTTTCAGGGCTTCCGCAATTTATCTGGCTTTTTATTTTATCAAAAATACAATACCTTAATGGTTCGTATCCCTGGCTTTCCTGATATGCAAAAGCATTACCCCTGTCTCTTTCCAGTACTTCATTAAGTGCGGTTTTAAAATCATCGACAGGGAACAGATCTGTTGTGGGGGTTGCACTTGCAAAATTTATCGTATTTTCATCCACTTCAATTTGCCTGCTGTTTATTATGGAGATATCCTCCTGCTGGTACAATTCGTCCGAAATGGATTCATGGCCGGAAAATTGACTTCCGTTTCCGATCAGATTTTCTATATAAGTTCCGCTTCCGGTTTTGGAATGTGCAAAGCCATTATTCTCAAGAAGCCTGTAAGCAGATACGACTGTAATCTGATTGATTCCCAGTAATTTCGAAAGCTCTCTTACCGAAGGCAGACGGAAGCCCTGGGTCAGTACGCCTTGTGACAGCATTTCGTGTATACTGTCGTAAAGCTGGGTGTAAAGCGGAGTGTGTGAATTTTTATCAAGAGTGATTGTTTTAAATATTTCAAGCATTATTGTCACCTCTATTGTAATAAATAATCTCTAACCCTCATCCCTAACCCTTCCCCCAAGGCATTGTGGGAAGGGAACCATTAACCTATTCCTTAAAGGGCAGATATGGAATCTGCCCCTACCATATCCTGATCCCTAATCGGTCAGAGCAGAGCCCCGCCCCTACGTCCTTAAATAATTGTCAATTCTCAATTGATTTTAACTGTCCTCTGTCAACTGATTTCTAACTGTATCGATACAATTGTAACAAAGCTGTGGCCAAGAGTAAAGCTTACTTTTTTCAGAGCATAATTAACAATTTATTAATATTTTTTATAAATTTAAGACACAAAGTAACGGTATATTTATAGCATATAAATTAATTATTCAACTTTCCAACTTCATTATTAAGTTGCAGCCATTCATTTGAAACATCGAACGCTTCAACGATTTTTCAAATTTATTTGATTTTTATACTCCTGAGAATGGCTGTTTATTTAAAAGTGGGAAAGTTGAGTTAAATAGTATTGAAATTTGCACGCAGAGGAAAGCTACCCCTCTGAAAAAAAACTTCTGCGTGTTAATTATAGAAGCCGTGATTTTTTAACCACGGCTTCAAATATTTACAAGATAATTTGATGCTACATCCACTTTTTTACAAGACAATTCAAAAATTACTTTTACTTTTTTATGGCTCCTCATGGACATTCCATGAGGAGAAAAATAAAACTATAGTAAAAGTTATTTTCGAATGTCGATGGCTTCTCTTAGGCGTCCTATGAGAAGGGAAATAAAATTATAGAGGATGTTACCTTCAAATATCTCCAAGGAAATAATGCGGTATGGAATTATGAAAACACACATGATATAATCAGAACGTAAATTCAATGAGGCGGTATATGGCCTTCTGAAAGGGGAGATAGCTACGGATACGGGTTTAAATGAAAGGAATCAATTTACACTTGATAAGAATGCTTTTAAAAGCCGTTCCATTTCTGAAGTTATATCTGAAGCCTTTAAATTGCTTCGGGGAAGATTTCTCAGATTGAGAATAAACAAGTGTGGGCCCCTTTTAAGAACAGGAAGGCATGTCAGAATCCTTAAAAGAAATGCAGCTATAACCGTTGGACGGAAGGTTCAAATACACAGGAATGTCAAACTTAGCGTATGGGGAAATGAAAACTTTTCAGAGCTAATAATCGGTGATAATACGTCTATTGGTGACAGGACCGAGATCCATGCAGGTAAAAAGGTTGAAATAGGTTCGGGCTGTAATATTGCCTGGGATGTTTGCATAATGGACAGGGATTATCATAAATTCAACAGCAACAAGGAAGAAATTGAGCCGGTCAGGATAGGGGACAATGTGTGGATTGGTTGCAACAGCCTTGTCATGAAAGGCGTAACTATAGGAAACGGTGCTGTAGTAGCAGCCGGGAGCGTAGTGACAAAAGATGTCCCTCAGGATACGCTGGTAGGAGGAAACCCGGCAAGGGTTCTGAAGGAGAATATATTCTGGATACCGTAAAGGCAGTTTACAGTTGACAGTTCACAGAGGACAGTTATATAAGGACGTAGGGGCGGGGCTCTGCTCCGCCCGTTAAGGGTTCAGGATTCGAATCATTTTTAAGATTTGTGGTGGATTCCATATCTGCCCATTAATGAAATAGGTTGTGATTCCCTTTCCATAATGCGATGGGGAAGGGTTAGGGATGAGGGTTAGAACCTGTTTAATGATAAATACACAACTATATATACCAATACATATTAAGGAGCAAATTCAATAGATGAAAAGTACCGCCAAAACCGTCGGACTTGTCATGTTCATAATGCTGTTTTCCAGGTTCCTTGCATTTGCCGGGACTGCAGTGTACATGACTTTCTACGGTGTTGATAATACCAGGATAAATGTTTATTCATATGCCATACAGTTCCCAAATATAATTTTCAACATTCTCGGAACAGCTCTTACAATAGTTGTAATACCGATATTTGCCGGATATATTGGAACTAACCAAAAGGACAGGGCTTATAAATTTGCTGACAACATAACCAGCCTTTCAATTGCTTTGACAATTCTGCTTTCAATCATAGGAATTGCAATAGCGCCGCTTATAATATCACTGACAAAATTTAAAACCGATGGCTTCGATTATGCTGTAATGGCGCTTCAGATAATGTTCCCGGTGATGATATTCTATGCAATGAACTATGTACTTCAGGGAATTCTGCAGTCTCTCGGACGTTTTGCCATGCCGGCGCTTGTCAGCATTCCCAGCAGCCTTATAGTAATTTTATATGTATTTTTACTGGGCGGTAAATATGGAGTAACAGGCCTATTGATTGCCACCTTCATAGGACTTGCAATGCAGGCTTTGATATTGATACCGCCGCTTTACCGCACGGATTACCGCTTCAAGCCCTCGTTCGATTACAAGAATGAAGATATAAAAAGGGCTTTTAAGTTGATTCCGCCCATTTTAATAGGTACCTCGGCATATCAGCTGAATATGCTCTTTAATATAACTATAACGGCCAATTTTAAGAATACGGTTACGCTGATGTCATTTGTACAGAATACTATTTTGTATTCGGTACTGGCAGTTATATATTCACTGACGGCAGTAATTTTCCCCAAGCTCACAATGCTGGCTGCAAGAGGTGAAATGGATAATTTCAAGCTGCAGGTTCTGAAGGTGCTTAAAACGGTTGTATTCTTATTGATACCGGCAGCAGCAGGCTTTATTGCAGTAAGATATCAGCTCATCAGTTTTCTTGTGGGTTGGGGTAAAATAACCTCTGATAATATATCTTTGGCAAGCAGTATACTTGCTTTATATGCGTTGGGTGTTACAGGTATAGGTATAAAAGAGGTTACCGATAGAGCGTTTTATTCATTAAAGGATACTATACGACCGGCAATCAACGGAGTTATAATCATGCTAGTAAATATTGTGGCAAGTCTTGTTTTGATTTCTGTCATGGGTGTTCTTGGAATACCTTTGGCATATTCCATATCGGGAGTTACCGGAGCGGTGGTAATTTTGACCATGCTAAGAAAAAAGACCGGCAGTTTCGGTGGAAGAAGCCTGCTGGTATCATTATTCAAGGTTGCTGCTGCAAGTATGATTATGTTTGGTTGTGTTGTGGCTGTCAATTACCTGCTGGGAAAATACACTTTCGGCGGTATTCTGGTTGACAGAGGCATAAAGCTGATTATTCCCGTAATAGTCGGAGGGACCGTGTATATGGTGGCTTCCTGCCTGCTGGGTATACAGGAGGCAACAAGCATACTTTACTCTATAAGGAAAAGGCTCAAAAGAGCTTAGGGGTTAGATTTTTAAGAATTTGTATTGTCAAGGGGTAGGGGAGTTTAATTTATGATGGTAATAAAGTATATCAATCTGCTGATTTATTATGCTGCGGCGCGCCATCTGCCCGGATCGGACAGGCCTTATAGTTTTGGCTCAAGGCGTATACGTGCTGTCCTCTGCAGAAGGATATTCAAGAAAACCGGAAAAAATATCAATATAGAGCACGGTGCTTTTTTCGGAAATGGTGATGATATTGAGATAGGTGATAATTCAGGGCTTGGACTGGACTGTATGGTTTCGGGCCCTCTAATAATAGGAAACAATGTGATGATGGGCCCCGATGTAATGATTTATACCCAAAATCACAATTTCTCCAGAACCGACATACCTGTGATATCCCAGGGTAATTCAGACAAAAGAAGGGTCACAATCGGAAATGATGTCTGGATTGCAGCCAGGGTAATAATATTACCAGGAGTGACAATAGGAGATGGAGCAGTTATCGGGGCAGGTTCGGTGGTCACAAGGGATATTCCGCCTATGGCAGTGGCAGCGGGAAATCCTGCAAGGGTTTTGAAGTATCGTAAATAGTATCGAGAGGTTACCGGGATGTTGAATGTTCTGCAGTTAATGTACAATTGGGGAAAAGGCGGCTATGAAAGCTATGCAATAAACTTGGTAAAAAAGCTTCACAACAGGGAGTGTAAATTTTACATAGCCTATTCTGAGACCCTTCCAATGCCTGAAATAGTTGAATCACTTGGGATAGAAACCTTTCATATTCCTATGAAAAGTCCGTATGATATGCCGGCAGCACGAAAAGTTGCAAAACTGTGTAACAAGCTTTCCATAGATGCGGTTCACACCCATTTCATAAGGGAAAGGTATGTTGCTGCCTTTTCCAGAATACTGGGCAATAAATCAAGATTGATATATACAAGTCATGTAGTAGTTCCCAAAAGTCCTGCCCTTAAGGTGACCAACAGGCTTGTCTCAGGGTTGGAACATAAAATTATAGCGGTATGTCTTGCCGGCAGGGAACAAATGCTTGAAGAGGGTTTAAACCCTCGCAGGATAAAGGTAATTCACAACGGAGTCAATATTGAATACTGGAAGGAACAGGCAGCATCTACAATACGGGAAGAATTTGGAATTGCCGATGATGAATTTGTAATTACTACAACCGGCAGGTTTAATGAGGAAAAGGGTCATTTGTTCCTGATAGAATCAATAAAAGCATTAAATGAACTGACAGGTAAAAACGGTATGCAATTCAGGTTTTTGCTTGCGGGTGACGGTGATTTGCTTGAGGAGTGCAAAAAGCTTGCAAATGATCTTGATATTTCAGATAAGATTATATTTACCGGTTTTAGAACAGATATAAGGAATATTTTGCATGGCAGTGATCTCTATGTTTCACCCTCCAGGACCGAGGCGCTAAGCATGTCTATCATAGAAGCACTGGCTTGCGGACTCCCGGTTGTCGCAACTGATGTGGGCGGCACTTCTGAAGTCATTAACGATGAAAATGACTGCGGAATGCTTGTTCCATACGGAAATTCCACCCAAATGGCAGCCTCCATTATGGGTCTTATTATGGATGAAAAGCTTTACCGGCATCTTAAGGCCAATGCTTTCAAAACCTCCAGTGAGAAATTCAACCTTGATAACACTATTAAGGAAACTTATAATTTATATAAAGGCCAAGACTAGATTTTTGCTTAATTACTTCTGATAAAATACTAAAAAGGATGATGCTTTAAAATGATTATGGATAAAAAAGGAAAACTGTTTGGGAAAATAAGTATAATAGACTTGCTGATAATATTGGTTATAATAGGTGCTGCAGCTGGAATTACCTATAAATTTACAAAGTCCAAGGTAGTAAGCCCACTTGTTAAATCAGATATTGTTACCATGCAGTTTTATACTGAAGAGGTTCCTGATTATGTTGCCAATGCGGTCAAAAAAGATACTCTTGCCCAGGATGCCGACAGAAAGGTGACCTTTGGGACAATTACGGACGTTAAGGTTGACAAATCGGTATCTCTTGTAACTAACAGCCAGGGACAAATAATCAGAACTTCAAAGCCGGGATATTCGTCTATATTAATTACAGTCGAAGCAAAGGCATATTACAGTAATAATGGTGTTTCTCTGGGAGGAAACGAGTATTTTATAGGTGATACCTTCCAGGAGCTAAAATTCGGTAATACAAGTATGAAAACAACTATTTATGATTTGAAAAAAAAGGGGTAATGCGTTTTGCAAAATGAAGGCGGGATTGTATACAACAGCGTCATTATCCGTTTCATATCAGTAATACTTGGCAGCTTAAAAACAGCCTACTATGAAAGCAGGACAGGCTTGATTGTAGCCAGGTCTTCCAAAGTACTGAAAACAGCCTTTCAGAATAGTATTTTTTGGAGAGCAGTACGCTTGGGTGAAAGAAGCTCGGAATTCTGGGAAAACAGTATTATATTCAAACTTCTGCAAGGTATCGGAAAAGGAATAGTATTTGTAATCCGCAGCATCTTTTCCCTGCTTGGGACGGCCTACAGCGAAAGTATTACAGGAAGGATTATCAGTGCGGTAACCAACAACTTTGCACTGGTATTTTCCTTTTTTATATTCATGCTGACGGTAGTTCCGTATAAAGTATGGCATAACCAGTATGGCTTGATATTCGGCGGCTTGCTGCTGTTGTTATATCTTATAAAAACCGGTATGGACAAGGGGTTTGGACTGGACATCAAAAGGGTTGATTTTGCGTTTGTTCTTTTCATGCTTGCGACCTTACTGTCTGTTGTAACTTCAATTGACATAAAAGGCAGTTCCAAGTCGTTTTTATTTGAAGCGGTAGCTTTTTTGTTTGTTTTTATATTGGCAAATTCAATAAGGACAAAACGTGATCTCAGTATAATAATATATGGAATAATAGTCGGTGTCACCATTGCTTCAATATATGGTTTGTGGCAGTATGCCAACCACATACCGATAGATCCGTTATGGGTCGATATAAGCTACAGTCCCGGAGTAACAAGAATATATTCTACAATGGGCAATCCCAACAACTATGCCGAATACCTGATACTGGCGCTGCCTTTTTACGGAGCCGCTTTTTTCAATACCAGGCAAAAGGGATGGCGTGCCTTGATTGTATTACTGGCACTGCTTCCGTTATCAAATTTGCTGCTTACAAATTCAAGGGGTAGCTGGATTGCATTTGTCGTACTGTTCATGGTATATGTTTTTCTTAAGAACAGAAAGCTTATACCTATACTTCTTGTGATAGGTATAGTAATGATACCGTTTATTCCTGCTTCAATCATAAAGAGGATATCCACTGTGGGAAAGGACTCCTCAAGCGAGCTCAGGCTGATTATATGGAAATCTTCCTATAAGATGCTGAAGGACTTTTGGGTAACAGGCATAGGTAAGGGCTCAGCGCCATTTATAAGCCTGTTTCAGCATTATAATATCACAATAACACCGCCTGCACATTCACACATGCTTCCGCTGGTTATATGGCTTGAGTCGGGAATAGCAGGTATACTGTCGTTTTTATGGATGCTTGCAAGAATAGTAAAGAAGGGCTGTATAAGCATTTTCGGAAAAGGAGACGCTTATCTCAACAATGTAATGATGGCGTGCATTGCCGCTTTGATAGGAATAATTATAGTTGGAATGGTTGAATATGTCTGGTTCTATGAAAGAGTAATGTACATGTTCTGGATAGTAGTTGCGATTTTCTATATTGCGGTAAACATAGGTAAAAACAGTGTACAGTTAAAATCAATTGAGAATTGAGAATTGAGAATTGAGAATGGACAAATATTAACGTAGTGGCAGGGCTCTATTCCGCCCGTTGGGAATTCGGGTTAGGTTGTAGGGAACGGCGTCCTCGTCGTTCCGGGTGTAAAGAAAACGTAGGGGCAGATTCCATATCTGCGCGTTAAGGAAATATGATATATACGTTAACCTAATTGGTCCCCTTCCCACAATGCTATGGGGAAGGGTTAGGGATGAGGGTTAGAATCAAACTAAATTTTAAAGGACAAAGTTATGGAAAAAAACAGAACAGGAAAAGATTTTATCGGAGTATCCACAATAATTTTGATATCTAAAGTATTGGGAATAGCAAGGACTATACTTTTAGCTTCATTTATCGGTACAACACTGATTGCCGATGCTTACAGCCAGGTATTCAATATTGTTCCGCCGCTTTTGTTTGCTGCAGTAGGTATGGCGCTTTCATCAGTAAATATACCCAATATGACCTATTATTTGAATGAACGAAACGAACAGGAACGTAAAAGGTATGTTTCTGCTTTATTTACCCAAATAGCAATAATATCTGCAGTAATAGCAGCTTTGGGTATTATACTGGCACCATTGGTAACAAAACTGATTCTTCCGGGTACTGACAAAAGTGTTATGGGAACCGCAGTATCATTGACCAGACTCATGTTCCCCATTATAATTTTCATTTGCCTTGCTTACATAGCGACAAGCATACTTCAGGTGCATAAGCACTTTTTGCTGTCATCGGCAATCAGCATACCCTTTAATTTGATTATAATTGCAGCTATTGTTTTAAAATGCGATATTTTGATAATAGGCCTGACTACAACAGTGGGTTGGCTGCTGCAATTCCTGATACAGATTCCCAGGCTCCGGAAAGACGGGTATTACTTCAGTCTCAAGCCTGATTTTAAAAACCAACATATAATAGACATTTACAGGAAACTTGTTCCCATATTGCTTGGAAATGCAGCCTTGCAGCTTTGCATTTTAACCGATACCACACTCGGAAGCAATGTGGAAGGTCATATATCGGCTATTTCATATGGCAGCACACTTTTTATGACTATCACAAGTATCTTCATCGTAGCAATGTCCACTGTGACTTTTCCCGACCTCTCAAAATACTGTCTGGACAAGGATTTTGAAAAGCTGAGAAAGCTGCTGCTGTATATCTTCAAAGTGTTGTCGTTTATTCTCATACCCTTTGTTATAGTTGTCATATTCTACAACAAGGAAATTATTGAACTCTTCTATAAGCGCGGTGCTTTCAATGAAAAATCTGTTTTGCTTACGGCACCTGCTTTTCTACTATATAGCTTCTGTGTTATAGGATATCTGTTCCAGGAAGTGTTCAACAGAGTATTCTATGCGCTTAAAAAATTCAAAATACCTGCCATGCTTAGTCTTTTATGCATAGTACTTAATCTGATCATAGTACTTGTGGTTTATAAACCTTATGGAATTAAAGGTATTGCAGGTGCTACTGCAGTTTCCTTCACAATATATGCGATTTTGATGTACTTCATAGCTAAAAAGGAACTGGGAAATTTCCTGGGAAAAGAGTATGTCGGTTATATACTTAAGCTGCTTTTGCCGGCAGCAGGTATGGCATTGATATTTCTAGTGTTTGGACACTTTCATTTCAGCGGCTGGATTAAGGGCTTTTTACTTCCGTTGGCCGGAGGAGGCCTGGTATACTGTGTAGTGGTTTATGTTACAGGATTATACAAAGAGCTGATAAAGAAGCCATAATTTTTGGAGGTATGTACATATGAAGGGTAAGTTAAAGCTGATCTTATGGATTTGCCTGGCTATAAGTCTTATAGGATCATTCTCAGGGTTCAGGATAAGGTATTCAAATGAAAACAACAGTCATTCGGTAGTTGCTGCAGCCGATTATTATGATTTTCTGAAGGTTGGCAACAGTGCGCATATAAACTTTAATGACCTGCTTGCAAGAATGAAATCTAGCGGTATAAATACAGTTTCGGTAAGAGAGGAAACTCTTGGAGACCTTGCATACAGGGGAGATATTTATCTTTCAACCGTAGGGGAATATCTGTCGGATAAAAATGAACAGAATTCGGCAATTTACGGGAGTGTAAAAAGCACCTTGAGTAGCGGCAGCTTCGATGCTGCCAGCATTATTGCAGTTACATCCGATCCTTCGGTGGCGGCTTTCCTTTCAGACTCCCTCGGAAGGCGATTCAATCCGAAAGAATTGGTAAAACTCTCTTCAGGAGCAGTCAATGCTTTTATAATGAATCCGAATTTTACGGTTAGTACCGATGTGGGTCTGAATAATCTGGATGCACCCGAATACATGTATTATATAAATATCGGTTTTGATACAAAGGCGCTGGACCGGCTTAAGGGAGCAGGTATGTCAATAATCCTGCATCCCAGGAATTCCCCCGGCTCCAATACCGCATACCTCAGCGAATATGAAGGGATCATAAAAAGCTATGATGTAAAGACCTTGGTATTCGATGGTTCGGCTGTACCGGGAGCACCTGACAACCTTGATGTTTTTAAGAATATAATAAACAGCAACAAGCTGGTTGTGGGAGTTGTCGAAGCACCTACCCAGGTGGGGATAATCAGTCCTGCCGGGTTGGATAAGTTGTCGGCCGATATTAACTATACTCTTCAAAGAGTTTATTCGAATATGGAGATCGACCTCAAGAGAATTCCGTCGGATGAGTTCTTCTTCAGATGGGAAAGAAGTGTTGTTGACAGAAACATTAGAATTGTTGACATAGATCCGTTCTTGAATCCAAGCAGGACATTTTCACAAAATATTGATGATACCCTGCAGATTTCAAAACAGTTTACCGACTTCATCAGTTCAAAGGGCTATTCGATAGACAAGCCTCTTGCAAGGTTCTCTTCCGAGATGCCCGGCAAGCTTCATTACACAATGATGCTGCTGAACCTGCTGTTTGCTTTTCTGCTCTATCTGGCTTATCTTGTTCCGGTCAAGGGTAAAGTTATTGCCGTATTGACCGCTCTGGGAGTTTTGGTGAGCCTTGGTGCCGGGATGGTAATGGGTATAAGACTTGCCCAGTATATAGCACTCGCAGCTTCGATCTTATATCCGTCTTTTGCAAACCTGTTGATTTATGTACAATTAAGGAATAATTCCGATAAAAAAGGATTTGCGAGATATATACCTTTTGTCTTTATAATGTTTGTTGTAAATATGCTGGGTGCATATAGTGTGGTAAGTTCGGTAGCCGATGTTACCTATTCCATGAACATTGGAATATTCAGAGGTGTGACCTTAACCTATATTATTCCGATGCTCCTGTTTATACTAAACTTCATAGCCTGCTTCGTAGGCCTCAAGGGCTTGGATGTTAAAATACGCGACTTGATGAAACGCAGTATAACATATCTGGTTGCAGTATTGGCTTTGGTTATTTTTGCGGCTGTATTCATATACCTTACAAGAAGCGGAAACAACACTGTAGTAAAACCTTCTCAGCTTGAACTGAAGATGAGAGAAATACTTGAAAAGGTTATGGTCATAAGGCCAAGGGAAAAGGAATTCCTTATAGGTTATCCTGCACTTTTTGTCCTTGTATACCTGTATAGAAGGTATAAGAGCACTGCTATAGCTTTTATACTTGGAGCCGGAGTGACTATCGGCTGTGTATCAATTGTAAACAGCTTCTGCCATGTGTTTGCCGATATATCCGTTTCCTTCAGAAGAGGGGTCAACGGTTTAATTATTGGTACAGTGGTTGGCATAGCTGCAGTAGCCGTAGTAAGCCTTTTCTTAAGGCTTTACAACAGGCATGCGCTAAGGACAGGGAAAAGAACGATCTGACAATGTAAAGGGACACACCTCAACAAAGGAGATTATCTTTGAAGCAGGAGGAATGTCCCTTTTTGAATAAGGTGACACACCTTTTTATAATAAACATACCTGGTGTTTTTACCGATATAGTGTAGAGAGATATACTAATTCTTATAATAGTCACACTTTATTGGTAACAAGTTGCTTGATTGTAGAAGCGAAAGCCGGGGTGTTATTATGTTTGAATTCCTTAAAAAAAAGGAAAAGAAATTTGACAGTAAGGTGCTTCGAAAGAACGATATTTCACTCCTTATTCTGGATGAACGATGGAACAGCCTGTTCAATACCGTACAAAGGACACCTGAAATACTCAAGGCAGAAGAAGAACTAAAAGAGCTTCTCAAGCAGCAGGCAAGGATAAGTACCGAAGCAAAGGAGATTTCCGTACTTAAAAAGAACTGCATGGATAAGATACTTCAGCTTACTACTGAGGTTTTTGATAACGGAAATGAGGGAGCAAAAAAGGAAATGCAGGAGTGCGAGAAGGAAATCAAGCGCATTAATGAGAGATTAGCCAATATAGAGGAAGAACTGGACGAGATACCAGGTAATATAAAGGAAGCAAATCTCAAGCTCCTTGAAAATACTGTCAATATAGTATATTTTAAAATAAGGAGAAATCAAAAAAGAGTTAATGAACTTGAAAAGCTGATTGAAGCCGAAAGAGAAAAGCTGAAAGCTTATATAGATGAAAAGGAGTCGCTTGCACAGGACGATACCGATATATACTCGTATTTTCACGACCTGTTGGGAGCCGACGAACTGGAGAAGCTGGATCGGCAATATATAAGATGATTCAAGAATTACTTTTACTTTTTTATGTCTCCACATGGATGTTCCATGAGGAGGGAATAAAACTGATAGTAAAAGTTATTTTTGAACATCAACAAGATGATTCAAGAATTATAATACTTGGAGGCTGGTTATGAAGTTGGTGACGTCGGCCCAGATGAGAAAAATAGACGCCGCAACCATAAGCAATATCGGAATTCCCGGTATCGTGCTGATGGAGAATGCGGCGTTAAAAGTTGTTGAGGCAGCTTTAGCAACAATGGGACAAATCAAAGGGAAAATAATTACCGTATTCGCAGGTAAGGGAAATAACGGAGGAGATGCATTTGCGGCTGCAAGGCATCTTTTTAACAAGGGAGCAAAGGTTAAGGTTTATTTACCCGCACAAAAAGGCTCAATAACCGGGGATGCTCTGATTAATCTTAAGGCTCTGGAGAACACAGGTGCCGAGTGTATTGAAATATCCCAGGCAAGCCAGCTGGAAAGCATTAGGGACGAACTTGCAAAATCCCATCTTATTGTTGACGGGATTTTCGGAACAGGGATAAAAGGTGAAATAGCCGGAATAGCCAGAGATGTCATAGAAAGTATAAATTCAGCAGGTAAACCTGTTTTATCTATAGACATACCGTCGGGTATTAACGGAGATACCGGCAAAATATCGGGAGTTTGTATCAAAGCCCAAACGACAGTAACCTTTGGATTGCCAAAAATAGGGCTGTTTGTATATCCTGGCAGGCAATATGCCGGAGAACTGATTGTAGCTGATATAGGAATTCCGTCCAGGGTTGTTGGCGGGATGGATATAAATATAAATACTATCGAGCGGGAATATGCTGCTTCGCTGATACCAGGAAGAATTGCGGACAGCAGCAAGGGAGACTATGGAAAGGTGTTTATAGCTGCCTGCTCGAATGGAATGACAGGCGCAGGGTGTCTTGCCGCCGAATCTGCTATGAGAGCTGGAGCAGGCCTTGTTTATCTGGGAGTGCCATCAAGTCTTGTCAATGTATGTGACAGTCTGTTGGCCGAATCGGTAACCCTACCGCTTGATGATGACGGGACAGGTCATTTGTCCATAAACAGCCTTCAATCAATAATGGACAGAATTGACAAGTGTGACGCGGCGGCAGTCGGACCCGGTTTATCACTAACTGAAAATACGGTTTATATTGTTTCACAAATAATAAAAAAGTCCAATACACCTTTGATACTGGACGCAGACGCTTTAAATGCGGTTTCACTGGAAACCGGTATTCTCAGTAATTTGAAAACCACAGCGGTAATAACACCCCATCCGGGAGAAATGGCAAGGTTGACCGGCATAACAATTGAGCAGGTACAAAATAATAGAATTGATATTGCTATGGAATTTTCCCGTAAATGGAATGTAATAACGGTGCTTAAGGGGGCTGGAACCATAGTAGCATCCCCTGACGGCAGAATTTTTGTAAATACCACAGGCAATTCGGGAATGGCTACGGCAGGCGCAGGGGATGTGCTTACAGGAATAATCGCAGGGCTTGCAGGTCAAGGCGCAAATCTATTTGATGCAGCAGTTGCTGGAGTATATTTACATGGCTTGGCAGGTGACAGAACTGCTAAAATTAAGGGAGAGTACGGCTTAATTGCGGGAGATATTGTCAGGGAGCTTCCATTTGCAATAAAGGAATTAATGGGATCCAACATCAACTTCCAAGGTATTTCATAATATTATATTGGGAATATTAATTATTCATTCAACTTTTAAGCATATATGGTTTTGTAAACAATCCTTGGTTAAGGAGGAATGAGGAATGAAAGCTGGAGAACTTATGTCCCGTAACGTTATAACAGCCGGTACAGGTACTACAATCGAGGAAATCGCACATCTCTTGTCGGACAATAATATAAGCGGTTTGCCGGTTGTGGACAAAGACGGCAGGTTGGTCGGAATAGTTACCCAAAAGGATGTTCTATACAAGGATATAGAACCGAGGTTTCCTCCGATTGTCCAACTGCTTGGTGGAAATATATTTCTAAAAGGCGTAAAACATTATAATGAAGAATTAAAAAAGCTTATAGCTACAAAGGCTGAAGATATAATGACAAAGGATGTTGTTACTGTAGAAGAGGAGACGGAAGTAGAAAAAGTGGCCGAACTTATGGTAGAAAACGGTGTAAACAGGATACCGGTTACAAAGGATAAAAAATTAACCGGCATCATAGGCAGAGCCGACATCGTAAGGTATCTTGCCGGTACTCTCGAGTAACGGGTTGTTTGTCTATAGGGGAGTGACAAAATGGATTATAATTTTAACAGGTCGTGGGCGGAGGTCGATCTTGATAATATTGCCCATAATGTCCGTGAGATAAGAAGGATAACAAATAAAAAAGCGGAAATAATGGGTGTGGTAAAAGCCGATGCATACGGACACGGTGTTATGGAGGTAGCCAATACCATTTTAAATAATGGAGTTACACGTCTGGCAGTTTCGATGCTTGACGAGGCTATTCAGCTCCGTAAAGCAGGTATCGGCGTTCCAATTCTTATTCTTAGCTATACAGACCCCAAAAGGGCGGATGAAATAGTTGAATTTGATGTTACACAGACAGTATTCAGCCATGACCTGGCACAGGCGCTTTCGGACGCAGCAGTAAGGCACGGAAAGAATGTAAAGATACATATAAAGATTGATACGGGCATGACAAGAGTTGGTTTTATGCCGGGATATAGTGCCGTTAAAAATGTTACAGAAATCAGCAAATTACCTGGGCTAATAATTGAGGGCTTGTTTACCCACTTTGCATCAGCCGATGAGAAGGATAAAAGCTATACCTACATGCAGTTCGAAAGGTTTATGAGCATATGCAGCGAGCTTAACAGGATAGGTTTGTATATACCTGTCAAGCACGTTGCAAACAGTGGCGGTATTATAGAGTTCCCCGAAATGCATCTGGATATGGTAAGGCCCGGAATAATTCTTTACGGACTTTATCCCTCCGATGAAGTGGACAGGGAGAAGATAGATTTAAAACCTGCGATGTCCCTTAAAGCAAATGTAATTCTTGTAAAAGATGTTGAAAAAAATACCTGTATCAGCTATGGAAGGATATTTACCACAGAAAGGGAAAGTAAAATTGCTACAATACCGATAGGCTATGCCGACGGTTATTCGAGATTGCTTGCAAAAAAAGCCAGAGTTCTGATAAACGGGGAATACGCTCCTATAGTAGGCAAGATCTGTATGGACCAGTGTATGGCAGATGTAACTGATCTTGACAGTCAGGTTCAGGTCGGACAGGAAGTGGTTCTTTTCGGAAAGCAGGGAGACAAGGAAATTAAAGTGGATGAACTGGCTTCAAGTATAGGCACAATCAACTATGAACTTGTATGTATAATAGGTAAAAGGATACCAAGGGTATATCTGCAAAATAACCAGGTTGTCAATGTACTGAATTATTTGATTTAAAAAATTAGTTGTACCAGTTTGGTTTTTTTCCAGGAATGGGCGTGTTAGAACCATGACACCAAGCGTTTTTCTAAAAAATCAAGCTGGTACTAATTATTTTATTACCTTTATTGATTTGTAATATTTTGCCCATGAAGAATAAATTATGGCATGTTTGGGCAAAAATACTGTAAACCAAAATAAATTGGTTAAAATTACTACCATAATATGCGGGAAGTAATACAATTTTAATTTGACCCTTGCATATAATGAATAATATAATATTTATAAGGTAGATATAGCGTTCATTTGCCCTGTTTTGTGAGTTGTTGCCCGCTTTTTGGCAATTTATAAGTCTAATAAATCTTTCTTAAAAAACAGAATATGAGTAGAATTTTACTTGTTGGGGATGTACAATTCATCGGATTCCTTTGTAAAATTTCGGTTTCCGGATTATGAAGTGGGGGTTATAATTTTGGGACAATTAAAGAAAATATTAATAAGTCTTCCTGATAATTTACTAAAGGAAGTTGATACAATAGTGTCCATGGAAAATACCAATCGGAGTGAATTTGTCCGGGAAGCAATGAAGCTGTATATAAGGCAAAAGAAAAGAATTGAAGTGAGTGACAGGATGAAGAAAGGCTATCAGGAAATGGCTGAGATAAACGCCAAACTGGCCGAAATGTTTTTTGAAGCAGATGAAGAGCAGCAGAGAAAGTATGAAGAACGGCTCGGGGAGTTGGATAAATAGTGGTAATAAAACGCGGAGACATCTATTATGCTGACTTGAGTCCTGTTGTAGGATCTGAACAGGGCGGTGTCAGGCCGGTGCTAATCGTGCAAAATGATATTGGTAATAAATACAGTCCTACAGTTATTGCAGCAGCTATCACTTCGCAGATTAACAAGGCAAAATTACCTACTCATATAGAAATCAGTGCCCAGGAGTATGGGCTGCTTAAAGATTCTGTAATTCTCCTGGAACAAATACGTACGATTGATAAGAAGCGGCTGAGAGAAAAAATAGGACACCTTGACGATGAGCTTATGGAGAAAGTCAATGATGCCTTGAACGTTAGCTTTGGGCTTTGTGATACATAAGAGGGTTTTACCGGGAATTTGACAATAGAATAAACGGCAGGCTATACCGGCCTGCTTTTTTGATGGTCATTTTTAATAAAGGGGACTTAATTATTATGAATTTTAAAGGTATAAAGAAAAGATATTTGCTCATTCCTTTTCTTGTAATAGCTTTCAGTATGATTATGATCTACACCGTACAGGCAGGCTCGAGTGATCCGGGAAGTGCCGGAAACCCCATTGTAAGCCAGGATTATGTGGATCAAAAGGTCAACAGCCTCACATCACAGATAGATTCACTCAAGCAGCAGCTTGCAGGCAGTCAGGCTGGGGGAGGAGTATACCAGGTTGTAAGTGTAAAGGCAGGACAGAGTATGATAGGTGGTTCTAGCACCGAAATAATCCTTCGCAGCGGACAGGCTAAGGCTATAGGGACTTCCGGAGCCGGTATTTCCGATCTTACAGGCGGAAAAGATCTTCTGACCGGTTATACAGTTGCGCCAAACCACCTGTTGCTAGTTCCCAGGGATGACGGAAGAGGTATTAAAGCCAATACCGACCTCTGGGTAATGGTCAAGGGTGCTTACAAAATACAATAAAAATTTTGAACTGGAGGCTTAGGCCTCCCTTTTTATAAACAGGAAAGAAGTCAGGCAGCCTGTACAGGCATTTTATTGCAGTACGGGCCATCTGGTTATTATCAAATTACCCTGATTTGCCGATAGTTATATAAATGATTGAACTAATCCTTATGTTAAAAGCAAAACCTTTTTAGCGTGATTTGTGCTTGCATACTCGGAGGACCAATGAAAAGAGAGTCTTTATTTAAAATTGCATTAATAATTGTGATATTTTTTCTTGTATACCAGTTCGGAATAGCACCTACCCTCAGTAAAAACTTTTATTTTCAAGGCAGGAAGAATAGTGCATGGGCAAAAGGAAAACTGTCCAGTGAACCTGATACGTATGATGTTATTGTATATGGAAGCGAACCGGATGGTATAGCTGCGGCAATTTCAGCAGCAAGAGCGGGGGCAAAAACCCTTCTGATCTCAGAGGATAAGGATCTCGGAGGTTATGTAGAACAAAGCTTATATTCCTCTTTTGATAACAGTACTAATTCCAAGGGAAAAATTGTTGACAGGGGATTGGTAACCGAATTGTACAGTAAAATGGGAGAGAATTTAAGTTTAACAAATTATATTAATGCAGTTAACAAGCTGGTTAAGAACGAAGGTTACCTTACGGTTGAATATGACGCAAAACTTGAAAAGCCTGTTGTTGAAGGTGCTGTCATAACGGGTCTGAATGTTTCCCAGGATGGCAAAAATAAAATGTACAGCGGTAAAATAGTAATTGATGCAACAAGAAGCGGTAATATACTCGAGGCATGCGGGGTACCTTATTTTTACGCTTCAGGGGACTTAAGTCTTGCAAAAAGTTTTGAACCCGCGGCTCTGAATTTTGAATTGAGTGGTGTTGATTGGGCATCAGCAAAATCTGCCATAGAGAACAATAAAGATGAGTTTTACAAGGTAATGAACAAATACGAAACTTCAAGCAAACAGATCAGTATAGATAATTTCAGTTTAACCGGTGAAGAAAACGGTAATCTCATTGTAGACGCATTGAAAGTCTCGGGTGTGGATTTTTCCGACGGGAATTTAGTCAAACAGGCATACAATGATGCCGTAAACGAAGCTAAAAAGTTTGCTCAGTTCCTGAGTTCCAATTTCAGACCCTTTAAAAACGCTAAATTCGTGAAAGCCGCAGACAGCCTATATTTGCCCGAATACAAGCATTTTAAAGGGGAATATACCTTAACTGTAAATGATATACTCTCCAATAAGGATTTTAAGGATAAAATTGCCGTAGGGTCTGCTCCAGTGAACGCAGGCAAACTTTCGGACAGCGGTAGTGATTATATAATGGGCAAGCCGGACCAATACGGTATTCCACTAGGTTGTATAATTCCGGCTAATGTCGATAACCTGCTCATGACAGGAAGCAAGATTTCATACTCCTCCCTGGCTTCTACAAGTGCGGACAGATTCGATACAAGCATGTCTACAGGAGAAGCATCTGGTGTAGTCGCCGTATATTCTTTGTTTATAAACAAGACACCCAGAGAAATAGCCAAAACAAATGATAAGCAGGTAACCGACCAACTCGAAAACCTTTTGAAGAGACAGGGGATGTATCTTCCGGATATTAAAACTTCTGAGAAGGCAGCTAAGGATTGGACGTATGATTCGGTTAAGCAATTAAGAACTCTTGGCTTGATTGCCGGAGGACAGGATAACAATTACAAATACAGTGTTGAAGCCACCTGTCAGGATCTTGCCATGCTGCTGCTTAACGGAGTCTACAGAGCGGCGCCCGAAACTTATTCATTAGAGCTGGATGCAAGATTAAGGCCATATTTTACAAGCAAGAAACTTACCGAAACGCAGACCGGCAGAATTCTTGCGGCACTTAACGATGTAAATATAGACAGTGCCGGGGCTTATGACAAGGTATGCAATCTGGGCTACATTGACAATGAAATTCAGAAGAGGCTTTCTGGGCTTGGTGATGAAAAGGCTTTGACAATGGATATGGTTTATTATATAGCAGCAAACAACATTAAGCAGTTCACGGGAAAGAGCTTGCAGGATTAATGCTATTTTGCATTACTACTTCCTGAGCCTCAATTTTACCGCTATAACTCTAAATATGAAGCGGGGCAGATCAAGCATCCTTTTATACCTCCGGGGTTCCTTACAGAGCCTGTAAAGCCATTCCAGGCCATGATTCCTGAAAAAATCCGGTGCCAGCTTTACATTACCTGCGAATACGTCAAGGCTTCCGCCAATTCCGATGCAGACCTTTGCTTTCAAAGCTTCCCTGTATTCATAAATCCACTTTTCCTGTTTTGGAGCACCCAGAGCGACCAAAATAATGTCTGCACCCGAGGAATTAACCTGTTCCACTATCTGAGGCTCGTCTTCCTTTGAAAAATAGCCGTTTCTATAACCTTTTATATCAATATTTCCATAGGTTTCCTTCATTTTTTCACCGGCTGCCTCGGCTACTCCCGGTTTGCTTCCAAAGAGAAAATAACTTAAGCCTTCCTTTTCCGAGACCTGCAAAAGATTTTTTACAAGATCTATACCTGAGACTTTTTCAGGTATGTTAAGTCTTAGAATCCTGGCGGCAAGAACTACACCGGCTCCGTCTGCAACCAAAAGATCTGCGTTTTTGAGAATATCCTTCAGACCCGGATCGCGCTGAGCCGCCATTAATATTTCGGAATTAGGAGTAAATACCATACGTGTCCCGTTGTTTTCATGAACATAGTCAATAACCTTTTGTTTCGCCTGTTCCATCGTGACGCTATCTACAGGAACGCCTAAAATATCTACCGTGTTTCTCATACTTCCTCCTCTATTAGTTTAGCCGCTATTTTTGCATTTTCCAGGGCTTTTTCCTTCAAAGCCAGAGTAACTTCGTCCAGTTCATTTCTGATAATATCTCTTTTGCTCCACACATTATCAACCATTTCCTTAAGTTTTTCGAAGTTCAGTTCACTTACGTGACCTGCCATTGCCTGTTCATACTGGTTTATGTATCTTAAAAAACCTTCGATTTTATTTTCATATTCAAGACCGACCATAGGTACACCTGAAATTACTGCAAAGATTAAGGCATGCAGCCTCATTCCAATCAGTATATCCATCTTTTTGGTTATCGCAAGGGTTTGACTAACGCTGTACCTGTTCTTGAAGACATAACCTTTTTCCTTCATCATTGAAGCTACATCATCGGCTGCCATAACGTCACCGGGACACTGCATGGGGATAAATATGCATTTTAATCCGTATTCAACCGTTATATAATCGGCTATTTTGGCTATTACTTCCTTGTAAGCTTCGTTCATTCCCCACTTTCTTACGGAGAAGCAGGCATAGGGACCTGTTTCGGGGATGCCCTCAAATTTGAATATCTCTAAGGCGTCAGTATCGGTCGTGGGTTCCAGCGCCATTGCGGGATCAGCAGTAACTATGGTTTCAGGACGCTGGATCTTCATGGAGTTCAATTCATTCAGAGATGTATTTTCACGCAAGGTTATAAAATTAACCTTGTTGAGAATCCATTTTGTAAGCCTTCTGTTAAATTTCCTATTAACCGGTCCGATGCCGTTGGCATAAAGCATTACCTTGTTGCCCATCATTTTGGCTAAACGGATAGTTCCCAGGTAATAAACCAGTGAGCGGGTGCTTTTTACATCCTGAATAAGGCTTCCGCCGCCGTTTATAAAGAGTCTGGAGTTTTTGAAGGCTCTCAGCATTTTTATTACATTCAGACGTTCTATGGAGTCTACACCGTAGGTGAGCTTGATATCCATAGGGTCACGTCCTATTACAAGAATTCTGGCATATTTTTTATACATGTTAAGATTCTTTATAACTGCCGTTAGAATTGCATCGTCACCCAGATTACCGGAACCGTAATACCCCGATAAAATGGCATCGTATGTATATTTCTTGCTCTTATATCTCTTACCCTTGTCCGATTTTTCGTTAAAAGCAATTCTTTCATAAATTTCTATCTGGCTTTTGCACATGCTGTCCAGAGAAAAGAAAACCTTGGCCTTTTCATAAATCTTTTCCCCATACCAGTTCCTGAGCTCAGGCTGATCTGAAAGCTCAAGTATATATTCGGAGAGTTTTTTATGGTCTCCTGCGTCAAAAAGATAACCATTGACGCCACTTTCAATCAGGTCGGAAATTCCTCCGACATTGCTGCTTATTGTTGCTTTCTTTAGAAGTGCGCCTTCAAGTATCGAATATGGGAAACTTTCACTGATTGAGGTCAGAACATTTATATCAAGGTTGCTCATAAATTCATAGGGGTCGTCCACCCAACCGGTAAAGTAAACATTCTCGGTTATGCCAAGCTCAGCAACCCTTTTCTCCAGGGATTCCCTGTTTTCACCGTCTCCTCCGATGATAAACTTTATCATCGGGTTTTTTGTACATACTTCCTTGGCTGCATTAATGAATGTATTAAGGCCTTTTACCGGGTATAAACGAGCCAATATGCCAACTGTAATATTTTCGTCAGTCAGCTTCAGATTATACTTTTTTGCAAAAGCACCTCTCGAAAACTCTCCAACCTCTCTTCCAAAATCTATACCGTTATAAACAGTAAAAATCTTGGAAGGTGAGAAGTCACGTTTGATAAGCATTGTCCTGAAATTATTGGATACACCTGCATAATAGTCTATGCGGCGCAAAGCTACTGTATTAATAAGTCCGAATGTATATCTTTTGACTGTGTTTTCCATATAATCCAGTCTGTAATCGCTATGAACGGTGGTTACGGTCGGAAGGCCGGTAAAGAACCTTGCAATCAAGGCCATAACATTGGCTTTGGCTCCATGGGAATGAATTATCTGATAATTGCCTTCCTTAATTATTTTAACGATTCTTTTGATGTCGGAGAAAATATTCCCGTTTTTTATTACTTCAATATCAATTCCCATCCTCTGAGCTTCATCTGAAAACATACCCTGACGGAAACTGATTATCTTGACATCTATGTATTTATTTAATTCCTTTACCAGCGAAAGTACGTGAACGCGTGCGCCTCCGACGTCTCCGCCCCCGATTAGGTGAAGAACCTTCATATTTTAACCTTCACATTCTGTAGAATTTCCTGCTGTATAAAGTTTATTTTATTGGACTTTTTTTGTCAATAAAAACGCCTGTTTATTAGTCGGCTTAAAGCTCTTTATAAAATAATACCCTCATAATTATCGGCTTAATGAACATAAATATATACAAACAATAAAAATATAAGTTACATAACTAGATTTGTTGTTTTTATGTAATATATCCTGATATAATAGGGTATATAATTGTACAGCTTTTGTTTTACGCCAACAATAACGGGAGGGATATACCGATGGTAAACGAGTCCAACTTCATAGTAAGGTTGTCCGGTAGAAGGGAAAGCACCTACTATATAGATTATATGGGCGTTTATAAGGTTAACGAGATTGCAAAGATAGTAGGTATTAAACCAACTGCGGTCAAAGATAAATATCTGGAAAACAAGGCTTTTTATGATGATAGTCAGGATATTTATTACTTCGGCAGTGAAGAAGATGCCAAGAAGACAATTAGTAACATTATAAGCAGCATAAAAGCTGACATGAAGGGCAGGGTCATCCATCTTACCGAGGCGGAAATCGAGTATATACGCAAAGCATTGATAAACGAAGGCTCAAATGTTATGCATGTGAGTAATAAAATAAAGGACGCTATCTTTAAAAAGCTGAATGAATGAGCATTTCCAAGGTTCACTTTGAATTACCATAACAACATAATAAGACTAATATTGTAAACTCTAAGGTTTTGTTATATTATATTTTGGAATACAATAAAAAATACCTGCCAAAGGCGGTCGGTAAGCGCTCTTCCAATTTACCACGGTAAAGTGGTGAAATGGGGGACTAGACACTACATATAAATTTTTGAGATCAAAAAGATTTTTGAAGGGGGAAAATTATGTTAACTCATGTAAGGAAAGCTTGTATAGTATTATCCTTGGTACTTGTCTTCGTATTTGCCTTTAGTGCATGCGGCACAAAACCGCTTCCCTGGGATGGTAAAACTTTGAGAATTGGTGTGGATGACTCATATCCTCCAATGGAATTCAGGGATGACAAAAATGCTCTGGTAGGCTTCGATGTAGATATGGCTAAAGCCATAGCACAAAAGCTGGGAGTACCTATTAAATGGACTTCAATCGTATTTACCGGAATTTTCGCAGGTCTGGATACAAACAAATATGATATCATAATTTCTTCAGTAAGTATGACAAAGTCCAGAGAGAAAAAATATCTTTTCTCAGAGCCTTATCTTTCAAATGGGCAGGAAATTGTTGTTGCACCTTCCAATAACAGCATAACTAAAATTGAAGATCTTAAAGGTAAGAAGGTAGGAGTTCAGAGCGGAACAACAGCTGAAAACTCTGCTAAAAAGTACAATAAGAAGTTTAAATTTACAATAGTACCTTATGATCAGATTATTCAGCCATTTGCCGATTTAAAGACCGGAAGACTGGATGCAGTTGTATCAGATGCTATGGTAGCCGAAGATTATGCTGCAAAAGATGCAAAGAGCTATAAGATCAGTGGCGTAAAAATGACAAATGAACCTATCGCAATTTGTATGACCAAAGTTAATACCGATTTGCAAACCAAGATAAACAAAGCGCTGGATGAACTCAGAGCTGACGGTACTTTGAAGAAGATATCCGAAAAATGGTATTTTGGTAAGGATGCAACCAGTAACATAGATACATCAGTAACTGAAGATTAATAACAAGTATTAATTTGCCAAGCCGGCGGACATTTCGCCGGTTTGGCGATAAAGGGGTTGTTTTATTGTGAATCTGAATAATCTGGCTAATCTTGCACCAGGTGCCCTTGTTACTCTTGAACTGACAGTTGTATCGGTCATAGCGGGTATGCTTTTGGGATTGTTTCTTGCCTTGGGAAGATTATCTAAAAACAAATTAATAGACAGGATATGCTGGCTTTATATTTGGCTTTTCAGGGGAACGCCTTTGCTGATGCAAATATTCTTCATCTATTTTGCACTTCCGTTGTTTACACCCATAACACTTCCCCAGATGCCTGCAGCCTTTATAGCTCTTGGTTTGAATTCTGCAGCTTATCTTGCCGAGATAATCAGAGCTGCAATTCAATCCATAGACAAAGGCCAGATGGAAGCTGCTAAAGCTTTGGGCTTGAGTTATGGACAAGCTATGAAGAGAATCATAATACCTCAATCCTACAGAAGACTTATTCCCCCTGTAGGAAATGAGTTTATTGCGCTACTTAAGGATTCCTCACTTGTTTCGATGATAGGAATGGTTGAGTTGATGAAATCCACAACACAGATTTCCAATGCAACCGGAGATGCTATAATTTATATACCTTCAGCTATTTTATACCTCGCGATGACAACACTGTTTACCTTCATCTTTGGTAGACTTGAGAAAAAATATTCGGTTTATGAGTAGGGAGGACTAAAGACATGTCCATGATAAAAGTTGAAAATGTAAATAAATCCTTCGGTCCTCTTGAAGTTCTAAAGAATATAAATCTGGAGGTCCAGAAAGGAGAAGTGGTATGCATCATAGGGCCAAGCGGCTCGGGTAAAAGCACACTTCTCAGATGCCTTAACCATTTGGAGAGGATTACCAGCGGAAGAGTCTATGTGGAAGGTGAACTCACTGATGAAAGGGTAAACGGTAAGGACCAGCTTAAGATATCCCATAAAAGAGTCTCAGAAATATGTTCTGAATTGGGAATGGTATTCCAGAGATTTAATCTGTTTCCGCATATGACGGCTCTTCAAAATGTAATTGAGGCACCGATGGTTGTTAAAAAGGTTCCAAAGGAAGAGGCCATTGCATACGGAACCGAGCTGCTCCAAAAGGTTGGACTGGTGGATAAAATGGACGAATATCCATCAAGGCTTTCAGGTGGACAGCAGCAGAGGGTTGCAATAGCAAGGGCTCTGGCAATGAAACCGCATATAATGCTTTTTGATGAACCTACGTCGGCGCTTGACCCCGAACTTGTCGGAGAAGTTCTTGAGGTTATGAAAAGTCTTGCAAGAGAAGGAATGACCATGATTGTGGTAACCCATGAGATGGGTTTTGCAAGAGAGGTCGGATCCAGGGTTATTTTTATGGACAAGGGAGAAATTCTTGAACAGGGTAATCCACAGGACTTGTTCTCCAACCCGAAACATGAAAGGACAAAATCTTTCCTTCAAAAAATATTGTAAAAGTAAAAAAGTTTAATACCGAAAGAATTTTAAAGCCATCCGGCTATTTATTGACTTAGTCTCAATAGCATGGATGGCTTTTTTATATTTGGACATAAATAAGACTAAGCAATTATTTTATTTTTATTATAAAAGCCGGATAGTTGAATGTAGAATTTTTATTATTTGAGGGATGAGTTATAAAGTGAACCTGTATAAAAAAATATTAAAAGACTGGAAGCAGTATTTGTGGATTACAATTGGCTCATTCCTTACTGCCGCCGCCATTAATATATTTCTGGTGCCTTATAAGATAGCACCGGGGGGTGTAAGCGGTATAGCAACAGTGGTATATTACCTTAGCGGCGGGAAGTTCCCGGTAGGTACTACAATGCTTGTTTTAAACGTCCCATTGTTTCTTGCCGGTTTAAGGCTTGTCGGGCGTAAATTCGCCTTCAAGACCTTGTACAGTACAATATTGCTTTCGGTGATAATAGACTCTACAGAGCCCTTTTCCAGATATTTTGTGCAGCATTATCTTATAAAGCTTAATATGGCGTTCACTCCCGACCTTCTCCTTTATTCCCTTTTCGGCGGCTTTATCATGGGCTTGGGACTTGGTTTGGTTTTCAAGTCGGGTGCTACCACCGGCGGTACGGATCTTGCAGCAAGGATAGTAAATCATTTCATCCCCAACCTTACCATGGGTCAGATAATTCTTTTCATAGACGGCAGCGTAGTCATTTTTGCTGCAGTAGCTTTCCAAAGCTTTATTCTGGGTCTGTATGCAATAGTAACACTGGTTATTTCCTCAAAAATTATTGATAGTGTGTTAGAAGGAGTCAATTTTGCGAAAGCTGTATTTATAATTTCCGATAAATCAGAAGAAATCGCCGACAGGATACTTACAGATCTGGACAGGGGAGTTACTGCCCTGGAGGGTACCGGGATGTACACCGGACAGAATAAGAAGGTACTGCTCTGCATAATACAGCGCGGACAGCTTCCGGCATTAAAGGAAATAACAAAAAACATAGATGAAAAGGCATTTGTAATATTGACAGATATAAGAGAAGTTCTGGGTGAGGGGTTTAAGACATATGATTGAAGTTTTAACCCTCATCCCTAACCCATATTGCCCTCATTCTATCTTTCTCCCTCGGTGAGAAACGAAAAGTCCGGCTTCGAAGCCCCGCAAATAAAAACAGGGCAGATATAGAATCTGCCCCTACGTTTTATTTAAATAATTTTCAATTCTCAATTTTCAATTGCCTTTAACTGTCAACTGTACACTGTACACTATCCTACAGTTCCTGTCTTTTGAAAATAACCACACTTGATGTAAGGAATACAGCTGTCAGAACTATACAGCTTATCAGAGATGGAACGACATCTCCAATCTGACTTTTTCCATGCATTAAGGCTGTCCCGATACCTCCGAGGAAACTCGGTGAATACTCTCCTATTTTTGGGAGGAGTCCAAAGGATGATAGTGCTATGAATATAATGAAGCTCATAACTGCAGATATAATGTATGATCTGGCCAATGTGCTGGAAAAAAT
>JAUZPR010000036.1 GCA_030705825.1 Bacillota bacterium
GTATTTCCTGTTTTCAGTTCGTATAACCTTACAACCATGAGAACGGCTTTTTCTCTTGTGCAAACTGCCGATGTATTGTCGTACACGCTTATCAACCCTGATTTTGCAGCAAGCGAAGTATAATTACTTGAATAGGATACATTCATTGCATCAAGCATAAATTTCGTTGCATCTGCAATGGTTGCATTTGAATCAGGTCTGAAATATGTGCCTGAAACACTGTTGAGCTTGTGTAAAGCTGTTATTGCCATAACCGCACTTTTAACAGGGTCGGAATCACTGCGGTAAGACAGGTCCAGATAGGGACAGTTGGAAACGTTATCTATTACTGCCATATTCCCGGCATTCATAGTCTCAAAGCTTAAAGTTCCGGAATTGTTATCCGAATCGAAGCTGTTGACCGAAGCTATCTTCTGCCAGGAGGACGAATTGCTGTCGTACACTGCAGCAGATGTAACCCCTTGTTTATACCAATTGCTTCCCGTATATGGGACTACAACCTTTAAAGGCTTGTTGAACGTGTTGACTGCAATAGGACTATTACCGTCATACACATTGACAAGCATGGCAAATGTATTAGTCTTTAAGGTTATATTAGGTGCAGATGAGCTCTGTACGGTTCCGGGTGAATATAAAGCAAGTTCAAAATTAAAATCATTGTACTTTTTAGACAGATTGCTTTCCTGTGCAACTGAAAGCATATCAGGCCTTATATTGAATTGGACCGTACCTGTCACAATGGTCAGACTTTTACCCATTCCCGTCAAGGCTTTGAATACCTTGTCGGAAACCGCCAGAACTATTTTGCCTGCCGACGAAGGAGGCGTTGACAGATCGATTCTATAATCCAGAGAATTACCGTTTCTTATTACTTCAACCAACCTATCGGCATTGACTCCGGTAATTTTCACATTCCACTGCCCGTTTACTACCAGCGGATCCTTTACTACATAATCTCCTGAGATAACATTCTCTATATCCTGATTGGAATCATAATCATCGCTGCTTCTCAAAGTCCTTACCGTTACGCTCTGAGTAGGTTGGGAGGTAAGCTTTTTGTCAGGGTCATATGCATAAAGACGTGCATAATATCTGAAATTGGAGTTAAGTCCGCTTACTATAAATTCAGAGGCTTCTTTTGCATCATATACTTTTGAATTGGTGTAGTTAATGTCACTTGCTATTTCGAGCCTGTACTCCAAGCCGTCTTCCTGGATCCATTGGAAGGTAATTGTATTCTTGGTTACCGAATTCTGGATATTTTTAACTCCGAAACCCTTTGGCGTCGCAGGAGGAATTATTTGAAGCGTTTTAACCGAGTAGGAATCACTCCATTCCGATTGTACCGTATCGCTTCCATTAACAGCTTCGGCCTGTATCCAGAAATAATAAAGCGTATCGGGGTCCAACTTGTCTATTCTGTAATAGTTCGCGTACTGTAAATCCTGAGAGGTTATCTTTACTGTTCCTTCAGCAGCAGTAACATCATCTTTTTTTGCATATTTTATGTAGTAATTGTACCCGGTTTTAATATCCCAACCCAGGTCAATGTAGGTATCACCCGGAAGGTTATAGTTGAAGGTGGGCACTATAGGTTTTTCAGTGACCGGCGGCAAATCCGGATTTGTAGTAACCATAATAGGATCGGAAGAACCTGAAATAAGGCCCTCGCTTGCTCTTTCCGCCCTTACCCAGATTATATACGTTTTATTTGTATCCAGCCCTGTAACATTAATATCTACGTTATGTCTCTGACCATCCGCGTTTTGTGTCGGATCTTCATCATTGTCATTTGGGGTAATTTTTACTCCTGTTACCCAGTTCGCAGGTATTTGATCAAGATTATCATATGTCATGCCCTGGGTATATTCCATTACACCGACATCATACGTAACTCCCTGGTCATATTGGACAATCCTGTAGTTAACGCCGTCAAAATTGACAGGATTATTAAGAGCTGTCTGTGCATTGTAATCAAAATATTCCCATTTACCTGTGGTGTTATTGTACTTTTCATACCACAAATTCTTTAGTTCAATTGTGGCAGAATTTGTAGTAATCATATCCCTTCCGTCTGTAGCCGATTTCTTTATTTTAAGCGGCGGCCTTCCGGGAACCATAGGCTGGTCAATGGGCCCATCTGTCGGTGTTATTATAATCTTGTAGCTGGGATCCGAATCATACTCAACATTAGTCAATTCCCCATCCTTGTTTTCAATGAAGGTTTTCTTTGCAATTATCCTGAAATAATAGGTAGCATTGGGCTTTAACCCGTTTATGGTATATTTGTAACCGCGTATTGTGGTATTGTCTTTAACAAGATATTTGTCATCATCCATCTTAAGTGATGTTTCCAATTTATCATTGTCCTGGGGCTTGTCTATGGTATTGGGATCGGTTATAAGCCATATATCATAGGATACGTCACTATCAATATTACCGTTTCCCAGTGTGGGAGGATTTAAAAGTACAGTCGCACTGTCAGGCTTCAGCTGGCCATTATGCTGGCTGTCGTCATAGCTGATAATTACATTGCCCTGTGAATCCTGAATATTATCTACAATTTCAGGAGCCGAAGGATGTGCTGAAACATCCTGCTCTTTCATATACACCTTGTCGGATTGGATTGTAACAGGGAAGTAATCCTGCCCATTTTTGGTCACATTGGCTCTTATTATATAGTAGCTGTCTTCTTCATCAGGCGGCACCGTTATGTACATGGTCGTATTCTGTACGCTGGACATATATGTTGGAAGCTGTGTTGAATCACTGGTACCCTTGTAAATCAAATAGGAAATATTAACATTGCTATCCGATAAGTCTTTTAATACCGGACTCCAGTCCAGCTTCCATATGGTTCCGAAATCCGTGGAAGCCATTTTGGTAGTAGTTGCAAGTATATATGTACTTGCTACCGACACATTGCTTTCGGGATTTCTTTGAAGTTCTGTGTCTGTAGTATCGGGAGCTATTTTAACATAATATACTGTGGCAGGTTTTCCCACAGTATGAGTGTATTCCAATTTCCCTGTGGTTGTATTTATTTTTATCGGGCCGTAAGGGTCAATTTGTGATGGTCCTACATAGATAGGCTGCGTATTTGAAAAATCTCCGTCGGTTATATAAAGCTTGTAGTTCATTCTTTTTCCGCCTGAATCCCATACATCATCCCATTCAATTTTTATCTGGCTGTCACTGTAAGTATAGGCGGCAATTTTAATATCGGTCAATGCTTTTACAATATTGGAAGGTGCCGATTCAGTACTTGATGCCGTAGTGGTGCCTGTACCTGTAGTATATTTGTAATATGCCGTAACATAAATATTGTATTCGGTTCCGGACTTCAGGTTTCTTAATCTACCTGAAGTAGCCGTAATGTCTTTTTCGGTACTTCTTAAAACAGGTGCAGCTGCAGGAGACCCGTACTTGGGTATCTCCTGAATGTAGACATTATAATAGCCCGTACCTGCCGGGAATGTAGCTGCATTCCATTGTATGTCGATGTAGTTACCGTCATATTGGTTATACCCTATTGCAGGCTCCGACGTATTGAGTATATGATTTGGAGCAACCTTTAATTGCAGCGGCGGAGAAGGCGGATCGCCCAATGCCGCAAACACCGGATTTATCATGAAAAGCTGCAAAATAAATGCGGTTAAAATAATAAATAAGGTTGTTCTCTTAAGTAATTTCATACCATAACCTCTATCCATAATAATATGAACTGTACACTGTACACTGTCAACTGCTTTACATTTCCCCAATTGCCTGAAGTGTCTTTACCATACCCGCTATTATTACCGCCCTGGATACTGCAGCTTTGGGTGAAAAGTTCCCATTTCCGTCCAGCGACAGTGCACCTATATCTATTGCAGTTAGAACCGATTTATAATAACTGCTGTCTATACTCGAATCATCATTTATGTATATTACCTTTCTGGGTTTCAGACTTTCAGGATCCATTCCAAGTTTGGCGGCGTAGAGCTTAACCAATACAGCAGCCATTTGCTGCTTGTTGATTACACCGGAAGCGTTGCCTGTATTTACAACACTGTCCAATCCAAGTTTGGACGCCTTTTGTTTCAAGTTCAAGCCCGAATCCTCCGAGGTTTTACCCAGGACTTTTTCATACAACAGTACAATTTCCTTTACAGATACGGTGCTGTCAGGGCTGAAGGATGTGCCGACACCTGCAAATATATCACTAATGTCATATTTGGAAGTAAACTGGTTTATATAATCACTTGCCCAATAGCCGTCCGGCAAGTCAGAAGTTGCAGTCTGCATTCCCAAAATAACATATTTTCCTGTTTTTGCAGCATCAAAGCTTATTGTATTTGCACCGTTTGAAATGTTATTACTCAATTTCTGCCAGGAACTCATACCGTTATATAAGACATACGGCGTCTTTAAACCGCCGGTTGTATTATTGTAAAAAAGTTTGACCCTCATGGGCTGGTTATAGCTTGTAATTGATCGTGTATCTACCGCCATTCCCGTAGTCAGGCCGGAACCCTCTATAGTACTATCCAGATAATCTGATAACTGGTCCTCGAGATTATCAATGACCTGGTTAAGATAATTATCCACCTGTTGAGCTGTTCCGGAAGTATTGGTGTTATTAGTATCAGCCAGCAGATCAAGACTTTTCTTGACCAATCCGTTCTGTGAATCATATAATTCACTATGAATCTTATCTTTAAGCTGTGAATCGGAGATTGAACTTCCCATAGCCTGGATTTCAAGATCACTGCTCTTTGAAGCAGCACTGGTACCCTGTGGTATTGACGGATACATTGAATCCGATCTTATAACATTTACCTTGAGGAAAATGTCATTAACACCGCTTTTACCCTTAAGATAAGTAATGTCACTCATATTCTGTGGGTCCAGCATGCTGGGCCTTATAGTAAATTCAGCAGTGGAGGTCTTCAAAACAAGACTTTTATTATCCTGGTTCAATTCCTGAACAACACTTAAAGGCATATATACAACATCAGAAGATGCATTTGGAGATAAAGCAGATATATCCAGTACGTATGGCGCACTGCCGCTGTTTTCCAATGCATTGACCATTCTGTCCCCCTTGACCAAAAGCTTGTTGATGCTGCTGTTGTCTACACCCATTCTCCAGAAAAGGTTTACTTCCAATTCATTTACCTTATCTGTAAATGTAGCCTGATTTTTGGTATCATTATCATTCTGGTCGTAGTCTCCCTGGTTGAATTCAGTTCGTGTATCAACAGGTCCGACGAACTTTGAATATGCGGTCAGTGTGGCATCTGTAGGTGAAACCTTTACATATCTTACCTTGATATAATACTTTTTGTTGGAGCTTAAAGGCCTGTGCTCAATAGTACCGTTGGACAGCTTTACCGGAATTGTTTTGATTCTTGCATAATAAAAGCTGTAATTGGTTCCTGCTGTCTGCGGAGTTTTCTCACTATAATATGGATCAAGATTTCCGTCCGCATTCAAAAATTGTTCAAGATCAGAACTCTGAAGCAGTGTATAGTCTGAATCAGCATCGGTTTTTATGGCAAGTTCATATCTTGAATACATATCTACAGGCAATCCACGCCACTTAACGTCAATCTGGTGATAGGCGTCTCTGGTATGAACGCCGTTATATTCCTGTACCAACTCCAAACTTGTATCTCCCTTGAATACCCTGATACTGTATGAGGTATCGGGCTGCAGATTCATAATTCTGGCATAGAAGGTTGAAGCGTCCTGTACAACTGAGAACTGGCTTCTTTGAAGGATTTTATAATCAGTATCCTTGGGCCCTTTGAGATAAACCTTGTAATCCTCAGGCTTGACATTCAAGCTGTTATCTGTCCAGAAAATTCCCAGCTGTGCATCGCTTACCGGTGTAAGATAATCTGGAGAATCAATAAGAGAGGTGGTAACCGGTATTGAAACCCATGCACTGTTACTTTTTACAGTCGTTCCCTGCCTTACCTCCGCTCTCAGGCTGAAATAATACAGCCTGTTGGGGAAAAGCCACCTGTCTATTCTATATGTGAACATTTTTGTTGCCGGATTATATGTAAACGAATATGACTGGGTTGGATCAGGCAGCTTTGCGTTTGCCGGATCAAGCACAGTCTCGCTGTTACTGAAATTGGCTGCAAAATTCTGATATAACGAATCATTCTGCAAGGATGCCATAGTTGCATCTACAGCAACTCTGCCGGAAGTACAGATCAGTTTGTATACCACTCCATCCTCCTGCTTCTTCCATGAAAATGTAACACTGGACCCTGAAAGCATCAGGTTGCCCTGGCTATCCTTAGAAATGGCGAAATCGGTAGGAGCCAGCGGTTTTTTTGAAGATCCGTCAGGTGGTGCTATCGGGCCGCTTTTTGTCGTGACTGGTAGTATGGCTGTCGGATTAGAGGTCTTGTAATTTGCAGGTGCTATTTCATTTGCAAGGTACAGTCTTGTTTTTATAACAAAATAATATGTTGTATTTGGTTTGAGTTTTGTACCGAATACATTGTACGCCTCTGTGTTCCCTGGTGAAAAACTGGAAATGTCGGCGGTTATATAGGCAGTACCCGCACCCTTGTCTGTAAAGTTGACGTCCCCCGACGTATCCTGAGTGCTTCCAACCTTGACAAAATGATCGGTCACCGTATCCATGCTCATGTACAGGTCATAATATACCTTGTCGCTTGAACTGTGATTTGAAGTATATTTTGTCCAATCGCCTATTATGATCTTATCAAACTGCAGCTGAATGGAATTGGTCAGTATCTGGTTTCCGTCCCCGTCCGTGGATACTGCAACCTGGTTCTGCTTGCAGCCGAAATTATTGACAAGAGGTACGTCCTGGTCAAAACCTGACAGAGTTGTAAAGCTTTCTATGACTGATTTATCCGATATCTTATCAGGCGTTGCATAATTCCCCTGGGATGTATAAACCTGAAAATAATAAACTTTATTAGGGAGTAGGAAGGCAGGATAGTTATCGGTATTAGCTGTACCAGCAATACTTGTTTTGGTTCCATCTGCACTATTCAGGGTAAAAAGGTCAAAGGCCTTTATCTTATAGTAGATTCTTGTGGAATCCTCCCAGAACACACCGTTTCCGGCAGTATTTACCAGCCTTGCGTTGACGCTCTTAACAAGCCTGTATTTCTGGGTAAAGTTACCGTAAACCTTGCCATTTGCAGTTAGCAGCGGAGTTGATGTCAAGTCCTCAGTCTGTGCGGTGTTTAATGCTATATTGAAGTAAAGGTCTTTCGAAGAATCTATATTAGCCTTGATAGTATCCCAGTTTGCCGGTTTGTCCCACGAGATTGTAATATCGGTGGATTTTTCGGTATGGGCAGGATCTGTCGCAGGTGTCCTGTCAACCACAGCAATATTTGTCGGAATTGGCGGTTTTGAGGTGTCCTGTGCTAGGGTATACGGCACCGAGCACGAGTCAAGACTGTTATTCTTGCCACTGCTTTCAGTCCTGACAACCACTCTGTAATAGAATGTACTGTTTACATTCATACCACTTATCATTGTTATTGTATACTTCGAGCCATTTGGGAAAAAGCTGTCGGTAAGTGTTGCCTTTTTTGTCCACCCGTTATTCGGGTCATTGATTGTATTGCTCTGTACTTCATAGTACATTCCGGGCAGGGAAAGACTGCCTTCATTTATCCTGTAAACCTGCACATATATGTTATTAAGTGCATCTCTTGTCAGTTTGAATCTAATAGGAGTATATGTATATGACGCTGAACCGGCTATTGAGCTTCCCGTTTCACCGATAGTGATTCCCGAAACCTGCGTCGCGCTATTCATTAAAACAGGCTTGACATTCATGTAATACACCGAACCCGGCTGAATATCGGTATCCTGCAGGAAACTGCTTGTTGTGGTATCTGCGCCTGCAAGTGTCAGGCTCAGGTTTCCGCTGTTATAGGTTACATTCGATGTATCGGTACTTCCGGATACATTGTCCTTATAGCTAAGGCCACCAGTATTGTTTACAATAATAGCAGACAATTCGTCCAAATTTGTTGAGTCGGTGGACATATTAACCCTGTAATTCAATTTGGTAATTGTCTGGTTTGTTTTTGATCCAATATCGTCAAGTGCATCTTTACTATCCAATGAAACAACTTCATCTATTCCGTTGTGCACCCATACTTTTGGTGCACTCCAGTTAAGGTTAATCTTTGGGTGCGCTCCGCTTTCTACTCCACCCGAAGCATCAGCGGTTCCTGTTATATTATCAGTTTTGTCGGGTGTGGCATAAAGTGAGATACTCGGGATAAAATAAAGGTATGCAGTCACCAGTACATTATCGTCTGAATCCTTACCCTCTACTTTTATATCATATACGTTATCACTCTTCAGACCGGTAATCTCTGCCGAGGTCTTATTTGTGTCCTTTGTAATAGGAGCTGCAGCCGCGCCTAAAGATGGGTCATGATATGTTACGGTTGACGATACCATATTGCTGACCGTAGTCCAGTGAAAGTCCAATACTCCATCCGTATAACTGTCTACTACTATGGAAATGGATGGAGCAGCGAACAAATTTATTGATAAGCCTGGAAACAGGCTCAGAATCATGTTAAATATAATTACCAGTATAAGTATTCTTTTTAGCTTTTTCATCCGTCATCCTCCAGATTATGTCTACCACATTTTAATTTTACCACTTTTAAGGCTATTTGTACGTAGGCCTTTAAGGCTATTTACCTAAATGTAAATGGTTTTGTACAAATGGGTCTATTTTTTATTTTTATCGGCAAAATTCGCACTTCGGTTAATATAGGGGCTAATGGTAAATTATTTACAAAAGATATCTGTACCTGAACTTATATACAAAATATAGCCGTATTTAATATCCGATACCAATATCTTGTATTATGGCATTATCTTACACGGCTATATACAAGTTTGTAATATAGTTTTAATATTTTTTGTTAAGTGGAGCAGTATTGTATTTGGTAATTATTACTTTAAACTTAAGATTGTTTGATATAAAATTTATCCATACGGATTATACAATTCATTTAGGAATTAACCGCAGATGTTATGAAGAGAATAGTTTATATGCACTTTATTCAGTCATTATAGAAGATGTCAAGGAGATAAAAATATGCTTAAGGAAAAATATGAATTCTCAGAACTTATAAAAATAGTGTCACTTTTAAGATGTGAAAACGGCTGTCCCTGGGACAGGGAGCAAACTCACGAAAGCCTGAAAAAATATATCATTGAAGAGACATACGAGGTTTTGGAAGCCATAGATCTTAAAAGCAGGGATAAACTGTCTGAGGAGCTTGGAGATCTGCTTCTCCAGGTAGTTTTTTGTTCGCAGATAGCGGACGAAGAGGGAAAATTTAATATAAACGATGTAATAACAGGTATCTGCCGCAAGCTAATAACACGACACCCGCATATCTTCGGAGATGTAAAGGCTGACACGCCCGATCAGGTCAATGTCAACTGGGAAGCGATAAAGAAGAAGGAAAAGGGATTAAAATCCCAGACAGGTGTCCTTAAGGATGTCCCCTCAAATCTTCCTGCACTGATGCGCAGCTACAAGGTTCAGCAGAAAGCGGCCCAGGTCGGTTTCGACTGGGATAATATCGAAGATGTTCTTAATAAGGTTTATGAAGAAATTCAGGAACTTAAGGATGTATATAAGAGTAAAAACGTGGAAAGAATAACAGAAGAAATGGGTGATGCCTTCTTTTCCCTGGTAAACCTTTCAAGATTCCTTGATGTGCAGCCGGAACTGGCTTTAACAGGTACGACAAACAAGTTTATCAAACGTTTCGAATTCATTGAAAATGAAGGATTGAAAGCAGGAAAAAGACTGGATGATATGAGCCTTTCAGAAATGGATGAGCTTTGGGAAAAGGCAAAAATACATATTTCTGAAAAAAAGGATTAGAATCCTATATCCACTATTAGAAAGGGAGGATAGTTAATGAACAAAGCCGATTTAGTAACAAGCATGGCGGAAAAAGGAGCTCTTTCAAAGAAAGATGCAGAAAAAGCATTGAATGCTTTCCTTGATAGTGTTGAAGACGCTCTGGTTAAGGGTGATAAGATTCAAATAGTTGGTTTCGGATCTTTCGAAGTGAGAGAAAGGGCGGCAAGGAAAGGCCGCAATCCGCAAACCAAGAAGGAAATAGACATACCTGCATCCAACACACCGATATTCAAAGTTGGCAAGGCATTAAAGGATATGTTGAACAAATAACCTGAGAAACTAAACCCAAAAAAACCGTCAATTTGATTTGACGGTTTTTTTGTTTGCACTATAATAAAAATATTTAATTTTATTCTTCTTCTTCCTCTTCGGTCATTGTCTTCTTGGCTTCTTCTATTACCTTCTGGCTAACCATTGGAGGAGCTTCTTCATATCTATCAAACCAGAGTTTGAAATAACCTCTGCCTTGAGTCATTGAACGCAAATCGGTTGCATACTTGAACATTTCCGCCTGAGGAACCTCTGCAACAACCTGCTGTATACCGCCCTCCTGCGGATTCATTCCAAGTATTCTTCCTCTTCTCTTGTTAAGGTCACCGATTATATCACCCATATAGTGATCAGGAACATACACCTCAGCATGGGCTATAGGTTCGAGAAGCACCGGTGATGCCTGCTCCAATCCCTTTTTATATGCCAGACGTGCGGCAATCTTGAATGCCATTTCGGATGAATCAACAGGATGGAATGAACCGTCAACCAGGGTAGCCTTCAGGTTAACGACAGGATATCCTGCCAGAACACCTTTTATAATTGCTTCATGCAATCCCTTTTCAACAGCAGGGAAGTACTGTCTTGGAACCGAGCCGCCAAATATCTTTTCTTCAAATACAAGCTCTTCCTTATCTCCGCGTTCAAATTCAATCCAGACATGCCCGAACTGTCCGTGTCCGCCAGACTGTTTCTTATGCTTTCCTTCAACCTTGACCTTTTTCTTGATTGTTTCCCTGTAAGGAATTTTCGGGTCTATAAGGTTTACCGATACACCGAATTTTGCTTTCAGCTTGCTTACAATAACATCGAGATGCTGTTCACCAACTCCAGATATCAAGGTCTGGTGGGTTTCGGTATTCAATGAAACCTTCATTGTAGGATCTTCATCCATTAATCTCTGCAAACCGGAGCCGATTTTTTCCTCATCACCCTTGGCCTTAGGCTCAACCGCGAGAGAAATAGCAGGTTCCGGGAATTCTATCTTTTCAAGAACTATTTTATTTGCTTGATCGCAAAGCGTATCGTTGGTATTTGCACCCTGCAGCTTTGCAACACCGCCTATATCTCCTGCTATAAGCTTTTCAGCGGGTATCTGCTTCTTACCTCTCATAACAAAGAGGTTTGCTATTTTTTCAGTCTTTTCTGTAGTACTGTTAAATAAAACGGAATCTGTTTTCAATGTTCCCGAGTAAACTCTGAATAATGAAATCTTACCTACAAATGGGTCGGCAACCGTCTTGAATACAAGTGCCGATACCGGTCCTTCAGCCGAAGCCTTGAGTTCCACTGCCTGATCCGTTCCTGCTTTTGTAGCTTTTACAGCAGGCCTGTCTGCAGGTGAAGGCATGTATTCGAGTATTGCATCCATAACAGGCTGTATTCCCTGGTTATTTATAGCCGAACCGCAGAAGACAGGAACCAAAGAACCGTCAGCTATACCAAGCCTGATACCTTTTTTGATTTCCTCATGCGTAAATTCTTCTCCGCCGAAATATTTCTCCATTAAATCTTCACTGGATTCAGCAATTGCTTCATTAAGTGCATCCCGTGCACTTGAAATTTTATCCTGTAACCCGCCAGGGATAGCTGTATCTACCAGCTTATCCTTGTCGAACTTTTTTGCAACCAAATTTATTACATCAACGAAGCCTACGAATTTGTCCCCTTCAACAATAGGAAGCTGAAAAGCTACAACTCCCTTACCAAAAGTATTGACCAACTGATCCAATACTTGAAAATAATTGGCATTTTCTTCATCCATCTTACTTATAAAGAACATCCTGGGAATATTCTGTTCCTTTGCATAAGCCCAAGACTTCTCGGTACCAACTGCAACCCCGCCCTTGGCAGGTGCAAGAATCAAAGCACTGTCTGCAACCCTTATACCCTCTTTTACTTCGCCTACAAAATCAAAGTAGCCGGGAGTGTCGATTACATTAATCTTATGGTCCTTCCATTCGCATGGTGCTATGGATGCGCTGATGGAGATCTTTCTTTTAATCTCCTCCGGATCATAATCTGTTGTTGTTGTTCCGTCAGGTACACGTCCAAATCTGTCAAGAACCCCGGTGTTGAACAGCATTGCTTCGGCCAGGGTGGTCTTTCCTGCTCCACCATGCGCCATCAAGCAAACGTTGCGCAGTTTTTCCACAATGTAGTCTTTCATAAAAATTCCCCCTTGTGTTGGTTATAATGATGAAGGAACAAGCTATATATGGTCTATATTTACAAAAACTAATTGAACAATATTGATATGCTTCAATTAGTAATCATCAGCTTTATAAACCTTGAACGATATAGTGCTGTCAGTTAAATTATGTACCAATTTCGAAGTTGCCGTACATAAGTCAATTGTCCCGTACTCCAGTTACCATTTTAAGATGGGTTTCTTTAATTGTAAAAAACGCAACCAATTACTACTTATATTACCAATTATACTTTCCATTTTACAGGAAAATAATTCATACAATGGATATAACGCCTTTTTTGTTCAAGCCAAAAGCAGCATTTATATTATACCATTATTTATCAATAGTTAAATAGTTTTTTTGGTATATATAATGTTTATTTTTATTGACAATTGCGACTTATCATTGTAAATTTAAGTTGGATATCCGGCTTATTTAAGCCCAAAAGCAAATGGACGGCCAATATCCGCTTATGTGAGGAATATGGGATATATACCAATAAAACTTATGACCCTTATGATCACAATTTTGTGTAAAACGGTAGAATGGAAGAATAATATTACTGACTGGTAAAAACGGTAGAAAGGGAGTATTTTATGATTATTGTAATGAAACCCGGCTCACAGGATTCGGATATTCATGAAATTACAGACATACTTGAATCATTGGGCCTTGGAGTGCATATTTCAAAAGGAACGGAAAGAACTATCATAGGCGTCATAGGTGACAAACGGGTACTTAGTGATGTACCACTTGAACTTATGCCGGGTGTTGAAAAGCTGGTTCCCATTGTTGAGCCATACAAGCTTGCAGGTAAGACCTTCAAACCCGAACCGAGTGTCATTGACGTCAATGGTGTTAAAATAGGCGGTAAAGAGTTGGTTATGATGGCAGGACCCTGCGCAATAGAAAGCAGGGATCAGATAATGTCTGCCGCATTGGCAGTTAAAAAGTCGGGGGCTCAGTTCTTAAGAGGAGGCGCCTTCAAACCCAGAACTTCTCCTTATGCTTTTCAGGGTCTTGAGGAGGAAGGCCTCAAACTGCTGAAAGAAGCCAAGGAAGCTACAGGCCTTCAGATAGTAAGCGAAGTCACCAGTGAAAAGGCTGTTGAAATAGCAATAAATTATGTTGACATGTTTCAGATTGGAGCACGTAACGTCCAGAATTTCCAACTTCTGCGTGAAGTGGGCCGTTCGGGAAAACCGGTCCTATTCAAACGCGGACCATCAACTACCATAGAAGAATGGCTTAATGCTGCCGAATACATTATGAGTGAAGGAAATTACAATGTAGTCTTATGCGAAAGAGGCATAAGAACCTTTGAAACCGCTACAAGGAACACGCTTGACATAAGTGCGGTGCCTGTTGTAAAAAGCACCAGCCATCTTCCAATAATAGTTGATCCAAGCCATGCAGCCGGAAAAGCCCAGTATATACATTCGCTTTCAAAGGCAGCAATAGCTGCTGGAGCTGATGGGCTTATTATTGAGGTTCACCCCAATCCGCGCTGTGCACTTTCGGATGCTGCTCAGCAATTAACACCCGGCAGCTTTGACGAACTATGTAAAGATATAAGCAGAATGGCCGAAATATTAGGGAGAGAATTTAAATATGGAGCATAAAAAAATAGCCATAATCGGCTTAGGCCTTATTGGCGGCTCCATAGCGAGGGCATTAAAAGAACGCTGCGGAATCACAGATATTGCTGCAGTCAATAGAAACCCTGAATCCCTTGAACAGGCAATTTCAGACGGTACAATATCCCAAGGCTTTAATGAAATTGATAAATATATATATGATTCAGATATAATATTTCTTTGCACGCCGGTTAAAAAAACAATTGAATTTCTGGAAATACTGGCACCTAAAGTTAAGAAGGAATGTATAATTACTGATGTAGGAAGCACCAAAAACGATATAGTAACTTATGTGAATAATATGGTTAATCCTCCTGTTTTTATAGGAGGACATCCCATGGCAGGTACTGAAAAAAACGGCTATAAGGCGAGCTTCTCACATCTCTTTGAGAACGCGTACTATATATTATCACCATGTAAAAGTACTACCAGGGAATCAATCGACATTATGGTTCAGATAATTAAAAGTATAGGCGGAATACCAGTTGTCATTGAAGCGTGTGAACATGATAGAATTACAGGAAGTATAAGCCACGTACCCCACATAATCGCGTCGTCTCTTGTAAATATGGTCAAGGAGAGCGACTCACCCGAAGGAAAGATGAGAATGCTTGCGGCGGGTGGTTTCAAAGATATTACAAGGATTGCATCCTCAAGCCCGGAAATGTGGGAAAATATAGTGACCAGTAACAGTAATGAGATTGAAGGTATCCTTGATAAATTTATTAATATATTGAATAAATTCAAGGAACTAATGAAAAAGAACGATAGAGCCGGAATCAATAATTTTTTTGATTCTGCAAAACAGTACAGGGATCTGTTTTCAGAAAGCAGTAAGGGTTTGATCATTCCTGTCTACAAAATTATCGTAGATGTCATAGACAAACCTGGAATTATTGGTGAAATAGCTACCATACTGGGCAAAAACAGAATAAACATCAAGAATATTAACGTATCAAACAACAGAGAATTTGAGCAAGGCTGCCTGGTAATAACACTTACCGATACCGAAAGTGCATATGCGGCATTTGATTTATTAAACAACAACGGCTATAAAGTGTACAGGAACACCTGACTTGAAAAGCAGCATTTACTTGCTTGGTTTTATATAGAGACATTTTATATTTACTGTCATGATTGGGGGTATATATGTGCTTATTGAGCAGAGAAATTCATTAAAAGGTGAGTTCACAATACCCGGTGATAAATCAATATCTCACAGAGCAATACTTTTTGGATCACTCTCAAAAGGGACTACCGAAATCGAAGGCTTTCTGATAGGGGAGGATTGTCTTAGCACAATCGATTGTTTCAGAAAGATGCAGGTAGGCATAGAGATACTGACAGAAAATAAGGTCAGAGTCCACGGTAATGGTATTTACGGTTTAAAACCGCCTTCTTCAACTTTGAACGCAGGCAAGGCTGGAACTACTGTAAGACTTCTTTTAGGAGTACTTGCAGGTCAACCTTTCAGTTCGGTTATCAACAGGGATGAATTCTCACAGAAAAAACCTGTGGGTAAGGTTGTAAAGCCTTTAAGGATGATGGGCGCAAATATTGCCGGAAAAGATGATGGCAATTTTTGTCCGCTGATTATATCTCCTTCAAAACTCAAGGGAATTAATTATGAAATTCCTCTGGAAACCTCTTACATAAAATCTCCGCTTCTCATAGCCGGGTTGTATGCCCAGGGTGAAACTACAGTAGTTGAAAAAATCAAATCAAGAGATCACACTGAGCTTATGTTAAAATACTTCGGTGCAGATATAACAACCGACAGTCTTAAAGCTGTTAATCGCAGAGTTTCCGATCTGTATGCCCAAAAAGTCAGAATACCGGGTGATGTATCTATAGCAGCATATTTTATAACTGCAGGCCTTCTCGTTCCCAATTCGGATATCACTATTAAAAATGTAGGTATAAATCCAACAAGAACAGGTTTCATTGATGTTTTCAAATCCATGGGTGCGAAATTGGAAATCCTTAATGAAACTACCTACTGTAATGAAAAGGTTGCAGATATCAGAGTCGTAAGTTCGGAATTAAAGCCGGTGGATATCGGTGGAGAACTTATACCAAGGCTGATTGATGAAATACCGGTTATAGCTGTTGCCGCAGCTACTGCTCCGGGTACTACAAAAATAAGCGGACTTAAAGGCTTTAAGATCAAGGAATCCAATAGAATAAAAGCCCTTGTGGCAGAGCTCTCCAAAATGGGCGTATCAATACACGAAACAGAAGATGGTATGGTTATAGAAGGCGGTAAACCATTAAAAGGTACGATAATAGAAAGCTACAACGATCATGCAATAGCTATGGCCATGTCTGTAGCAGGTCTTGCCGCAGAAGGTGAAACAATGATCAGGAAAGCTCAGGTAGTAGATGTAGCTTTCCCTGAATTTTTCCCGCTATTGAACAGACTGTAACAGCTTAAAAATATGATTATTCTTTTTCGGATATAAAAAAAACCGGGCTTTAATGAAGTCCCGGTTTTCTGTCTATTTACTGTGTTTACTCGTCTTTATTGTTTTCTGCTGCTTGGATTCCTTAAGCTTTTCATTAATTTTATAACCAAGTACCATAAGGCTGTCGCTTAAGTGAACATTTTCTATTACAACATCATAGGATATCTTGAGATCCATTGGCGAAAAGTTCCACAATCCTTTTATTCCCAGTCCTGCCACCTTATCCGCCACACATCTTGTCTGCTCAAACGGAACACTTAGCATCGCTATATCGACTTTATTGTTTTTGATAAAATCTTCAAGAGTATCCATATGAGATATCTCAATATCTTTTATCTTTCTTCCGACCAACTCAGGGTTAACATCAAAAATCCCGATTAACTTATAACCCCTTTTTTCAAAGTTCCCGTAATTTGCAAGCGCCTGACCCATATGGCCTGCACCTATTATGATAGTTGTATAGTCGTTGTTTAATCCCAGAATATTTGATATTTCTTTATAAAGTGATTCTACATTGTACCCATAGCCCTGCTGTCCAAATCCTCCGAAGCAATTCAAATCCTGCCTTATTTGTGAAGCTGTTATACCCATCCGTGCGCTTAGTTCCTTGGATGAAATCCTTGTTATATCCATTTGCAGTAAATCGGAAAGATACCTGAAATATCTCGGCAGTCTTCTAATTACTGCTAGGGAAACCTTTTTTTTAGTATCCATTTAATCACCCCGGAATTCATAAGTGGCATTTCTATAAACATTGCAATGTGATTATATACTCTTGTTATTTTATTGTCAATATTGCCCCTTAACCACCTTTTTGCTATAATTAGCACGATTACTTTATATCGCCGCAAACATCACCTTTCAAGAATGTTGAATTTTGTCAGCGGTATGATTTTTCAAGGAGAAGTGACTTATAATGGTAGTCTTGAGCTGCAACAACATATCGCTGTCTTATGGAACCGATATAATACTTGAGAATATAAGCCTGACCATACAGGATTCTGATAAAATAGGTATTGTAGGCGTTAACGGTGCAGGTAAAACTACGCTTTTTAAAATTATCTCCGGTTCTATTCAGCCGGATACCGGAGAGACCATAATGTCCAAAGGTAAAACCATCGGATATCTCGAGCAGAATTCCGGCCTGACGTCTTTAAATACGATTTGGGATGAAGTTATGTCAATGTATTCGGAACTTATAGAAATGGAATCCCGAATAAAAGCTCTAGAAATTAAAATAAGCAGTGAAAAAGACAGCAGCGTACTTAATATGCTCATGAAAGAGTATTCAAGGCTTACAGAACAATTTTCCAGAAACGGCGGCTATGAATACAACAGCAGAGTTAAGGGCGTACTTAGAGGCCTTGGGTTTGATGACTGTCAATTCACACTTCCGGTTCAGGCTCTCAGCGGAGGTCAAAAAACAAGGCTTGCACTGGTTAAAACCCTGCTGGGGGATCCGGATATTCTTCTGCTTGACGAGCCAACAAACCATCTTGACATAGCATCTCTTGAGTGGCTGGAGGATTATTTGAGCAATTACAGGAAGTGTGTGATCATAATATCCCATGACAGGTATTTTCTCGATAGAATAGTCAACAGGATAGTTGAACTTGAAAACTGTAATTGTATGTCATTTAACGGAAATTATTCTTCATACATTAAACTCAAGTCCGAGCAGCGTGAGGTGCAGCAAAAGCATTATGAGCTGCAGCAAAAAGAAATTACCCGGTTGGAAGCCTTTATAGAACAGCAGAGAAGATGGAACAGGGAAAAGAATATTATCGCAGCAGAAAGCAGGCAAAAAGCCCTTGACCGTATGGATCTGGTTGAAAAGCCCAAAGAGCTTCCCGGCAAGATCAGGATAAAATTCAGAAGCAGCGTCTCAAGTGGTAATGATGTTCTTTTTGTTGAACAATTAAGCAAAAATTATCCCAACAAGCTATTATTCAAAAATATAAATTTTAATATTAAGAAAAATGACAGAGCATTTCTTTTAGGCCCGAATGGATGCGGAAAATCGACACTGTTTAAGATTCTTGCAGGCAGGATTGACAGCTCGGGCGGGAGCTTTGAGTATGGTCACAACGTAAGTGTCGGGTATTACGACCAGGAACAGGAAGAATTGAATGATAACAACACAGTAATTGAGGAACTCTGGAATTCAAACGAGAAACTGACCCAAACGGAGATCAGGAATGTGCTTGCTGCCTTTCTCTTCAAGGATGAAGACGTTTTTAAACCTGTCTCAAACCTAAGCGGTGGAGAAAAAGGCAGGGTCGCTCTTGCAAAGCTTATGCTGTCCGGAGCCAATCTTCTTTTGCTTGATGAGCCTACAAACCATCTCGATATCAATTCCAGGGAAGCCCTTGAGGAATCTCTTACTGATTTTGATGGAACTATACTTGCCGTATCGCATGACAGGTATTTTATAAATAAAATGGCATCCAGAATTTTAGAGATGGATAATTCAGGTATTAATGATATTAAGGGCAACTATTCCAATTACCTTGAATATAGAAACAGACCGGACAAAACAAATATAAATAACACAAAGGAATTATCTTCAGCCAAGCAGGAATTTATCGGAGCCAAAGAAGAAAAGGCAAAACAGAGAAAGCTTGAAAAAATGCTTGCTGATACCGAAAAGGAAATAGCTGAGATAGAAGAACGTTTGAAGGAAATATCTGCCGAGATGGTCAAAGATGAAACGGTTAGTGATCATGTAAAGCTTATGCAGCTCCATGAGGAGCAATCTGATTTGACCGGCAAGCTGGACCAGCTTTATGAAACCTGGGACGGGCTTATGAGTGAAGTATAGACTTATAGACCGGATTAAATAAAAAAATGGGAGCAGTAACTGTATTTTAGCAACTGCTCCCATTAGGTACGTATATGGTGGATTATGAGGAAATCCCTATTACTGTAAACCACCTGCCACCAGAACATTATACTGGTGTGAAGCATCATACTGGCTGGTATTATGTGTCATTGAATTAAGAAAATACATATCGAAATGGCCATCCATGCCGTTTCCGGATATTTCATCATAGTTTGGTCCGGCTCCCCAGTTATCGCTTCTGTTATCCACATTAGAGAGGAATGGTGCACCATCCACACCGGCATGCGGCATGCCCGCAACTGAAACTGCAAAATGTCTTCCGTTATAATCGAGAATGAACGGTCTGGAGTTCCAGCTCCAATTACCTCCGAATATATTTTTCATAATTGAGGTGTCAGCCGCAGTCAATGTCTCGGTATCAGAATGGTTGGCACCCATCGTTCTTTCAATCATGAAGCTTTTACCTGTCTGCATGTCGGTAAGTTTACCGATACTTCCTATGGGAAATACGTACTGTGCTTCTTTGAACCAATCAAGAACCTCACCGTACTGGGAGCCAGGGGTAATCTTCACAGGTACATTGTGAACAGGTATGTTCAAAATCTGTCCTGGGTACAGGGTTGAAGTCCTGTCAAGATTATTTGCAGCTGCCAGTTCATAATCCGGTATCCCGTATCTTTGTGCAACAATCCACATATAATCACCTTTAACTACAGTATACGGATTGTACATTATGGTATCCATAGAGGTGTCAATAGGAACAGAACCTTTGAAATATGTACTGTTTGCAGCATTATCCGGCACATCCTGAGCAATACCCACAACTGTGTAGTATAAGTATCCGTTGCCCTTAGGTGTTATTACCTTAAACCAGTCACCACTTTTGCCGACTACACTTATACTTGCTCCTGTTGAAAGATAATTTACCGCACTGGAATCAAAGCCTGCACCGCTTCTAAGCGTCGCTCCTCCGGTAACTGCAGCAGTTATGGATGTAACCGCGGCCGTATAATTCCTTACGGTTAAATTCTGACCTATATAAATCATATCACTGGTAAGTCCATTAAGCTGCTCTATAGAACTTACCGATGTTCCAAAAACATATGCTGTTACTCCTAGTGTATCTCCCTTTACTACCTTATAAACTATATTTCCATTTACAGGCTGAAACACCATTAATATTTTTTTCAAAGTGTTGGTACAGGTATAAGCACCAAATTGCCTGGAAACAAATTCAACAGGTACCATTAACCTGTTGTTTATTATTTTCAGTGGAGCAGGTGCCGTTATATACTTTCCGTTAAACTTAGCTGTACTGTCATCCAGACGGAATACCAATTCATTCTCGCCCGACGAAATTGTTCCTGTCAGTTTGGAATTATCATACTTGAAGCTGCCTCCCAAAGCGCCGACAAGCTCCTTGGCCGGCATTAATACGACATTATTATAATACACGGCAGGAACATTCCCCGATACCATCAGGTTATTTACCATAACGTTTGCTGATACTGCAGTATCAGCATAGACAGAAGGGATCAGGCTTAAAAGCAAGGTAAAAATAATCAGTACGAATAATAGTACTTTTGTCTTATGCATATGTATACTTTTCACCCTCCAAATATGTAGTTTTGTAACAAAAAGATATTCCGGGCTGACAATCATCTCCTTTTTAAGTTGATAGTTTACATAATGTATAAATATTATATAATACAAACCTGCAGTTCTGCATCAGGTAAAAGGCACCATTACTGTAAAACGAGGTTAAAAGTACCCTCTAACTTTACTCTCCTTATCAAGCAAGGGCATGGACGGCAGATTATTACCCTGCAAAAATAAATAGCCCCTCTCCTTGAAGTGCACCCCAAATGTTAGACAAATAATCTAACTTTTTTAGGTTCAGCTCACCTTAAGAGAAAGGGGTGTTTAAGTAGGGGTGGGGCTCTGCTCCACCCCTACAAATTTGCGTGTTTATGACTACTATTTACCGAAATATTTATCTATACCGATTTTAATAGCATTTGAAATTTTAGTCTGATAATCGTCGGTAGCTATAAGCTTTTCCTCCTCGGGATTTGATAGAAATCCGCATTCAACTATAACTGTAGTGGTTTTAAGATTTTTTAGAATGATTATCGGGTCTTTTTTCATTTCAGGCTGCCGCTTATTCTCAGCATTTACATTTTCAGCAATGGACTTTTGTATAGTTCCTGCCAGCTTCAGACTTTCAGGCGAATTAGGCGGATAAAACACCTGTGCTCCCCAATATTGAGTCTGACTAAACTTGTTCATATGTATACTTACAGTTATATCCGCACCCGATTCATCCATTATCTTTTTCCGTCTTGTAAGGTCCTCATATCTTTTTTGTGTTATGTTTCTTGTTTCAGGATCATAAACAAGCTTATCTTCGTCTCTTGTCATAATTACATTATAGCCTGCCTCTTTAAGTGTATCGCGCAATTTACCGGCTATATTAAGATTGATGTCCTTCTCCTTAATCCCGCTGTAACTGCTAACAGCGCCCGGGTCCTCCCCTCCATGGCCGGCATCTATTATTACTGTCTTTGCGGTGCTGCCGCCTCCTACCGCGCCGGCTGCACTCTCCGTCCCCGCATTAAGGCTGTAAAGAGCTATCGAAAGTAGAAAAATCAAAATTACAAGTATAATGTTGCTTTTTTTAATAATTAATATCATAGTATCCCGCCCACATATCTTATTCAATATAAGAATATTCGGGCACAGGTTGGCCATATACCATGCATTGTACAATTTTTACGACAAACAAAAATTGGACCCACCTCTTTTTTGAGGAGAGTCCAATTTATTGTATATGTTATCTTTTTCTTTTATCTTTTAAATATACACTTCCTGAGACGGATTTTGCCTTTTTCTTGAGCTCCGCTGCTATTTCAGCTATCTGAAGATGACTTTCAAGATTTCTGTTTTCATTTGATACAATAGCTACGGAAATTGATATTATAGGATATTTTATCTCTTCTCCCTGCCTGTTTGACGTAGTTATATATCCTCTTTGCCTGTCTTTAGGAGTATACAGCTCACGTATCTTCAAATCGAAATCCTTGATAATTCCCTGGCTCATGTATTCAGCACGTTCCGGAACTGTTATTACAACGAAATCATCTCCGCCTATGTGGCCTATAAAATCACTTTGAACACCGAAGGAGCGGACATTATCTGTAATTATGTCTGCGGTAAGCTTTATTGCCCTGTCACCACTGGAAAAGCCATAAACGTCATTATATGCCTTAAAATTGTCCAAATCCAGGTACAGAACTGAAAACAATTGTTTTAGTGCAATTCTCTGGTTTAATTCAGACTGTATCTCAAGATTTCCCTGCAATCCGGTTAAGGGATTTGCCCATCTGTTTCTGTCAATACGCCTTAAAGTATTGTAAACCCTGCTAAGAAGCTCTCTGTGATTAAAGGGCTTGATAATATAATCATCAGCTCCCAATTCAAGGCCGGTAAGCTTGTCGTCCTCATTATCCTGGGCAGTAAGCATTATTATGGGCATAAGATTATTACTTTCATCATCTCTTAGAATTTTGCAGACTTCAAATCCATTCATTCCGGGCATTACAATATCAAGCAGCACCAGATCAGGCTTTTCCTCCCTGACCTTTTCAATGCCGTCAATACCGTTGGATGCAGTAACAATTTCATAATCTGCATTTGTCAGAATATCAGAAATGTATTTTGTCATCAATTCAGTATCATCAATTACGAGAATCTTTTTTTTAAACATAAGTATTCTCCCAAGCCGGTCTAATCCAATTATGACGTTGTAAAAAACCCATTTAACCACTTGCAGTGCCGACTTAATGGATATAAAGGGCAATTGGTCAAATCGATACCTATTCTAAAGCCTTAATAACCAGATAAATTATATATTATAAATATCATTTTGAAAAGATTATGTTTATAGGAAATTTTTTTGTCTGATATTATTATAACATCTGGCAAGAAAAAAATAATGTAAAATTAAAAATCAGCACCGGTGTCACATTGTTTTCCATATTAAGACTGCATATCTTTATAATTCTCCTGTGATATGGGACGTTTCATCTGTTTCTTGATCTGTCTGAAATCCTTAACAGCCTGCCGTCCTATTTTCATTATTTTTTTAAGATTAATAGAATTTACACCACCCTGACGGGGTTTAAAGGTTATTGGAATAAACTTTACATTTTCATTGGCTTCTATAAGGGAAACCGTCAGCATGACATTTGAAAGATTAAAATCCTTCGGTATGCGGTTTATGTGCCTTTCCAGGGTATCAGCGCTTATAAGTCTGAATGGAGTATTTGCATCGGTTATACTTAAGCCGAAAATCAATTTCAATACCAGTTTCAGGGTCTTGGTCACAAAAACTCTGGAAAATCCGTCCTGTCTCTGGTTTCTGTGCCCTATAACCGCACAGTAACTTGTTCTTTGCTCCCAGAAAGGCCAAAATTCCGAAGGCAGTGTCTGGCCGTCGGAGTCAGTCTGAAATATGTAACTTGCCTTATTTTCAAGAGCATATTTATATCCGAATAATACTGTAGCCCCATGTCCGCTGTTCTTCTTTGTTATAGGTTCAAGATACGGCAGTGTTTCTTTTAGTTCACATAGCTTACGGTATGTATTGTCACGGCTTCCGTCATCGATAATTACCAGCTTGGAGCCTCCGCCTACCGACGCCGCAACCTCATGCCATTCACGCGCTACAGCTTCAATGTTTTCTTCTTCGTTATAGGCAGGAATTATTATATACAGGTTTTCCATAAAATCACCTTTTTCTGAATGTTATTAATTTATTCAATACAAACTGGAATGCAGCAACTATGACTACTGAAAAGAGCTTGACAACTATTTCATGTATATTAAGCCATGATGTTCCTATGTACAAAATTCCCATCGAAAGCAAAAGTCCCGAATAACCGACGGAATAGAAGCTGATTGCCCTTTTGCCCAGGTTGTCGGTCTTTTTGAAATTCAAATATGTATTGAGAAAAAAACTCAGGGTTATACCTAAATTGATGCTTATAAAATTTGCTGCATACAGCCATACATGCAAATGCCTTAAGCCTATAAAGCTTAAGCTGTCCAGTCCGGCCGACATTGCGCCGAATATTCCGTAAAGAAACATTTCTCTTATCAGAGGTAATCTTATAATTATAATTTTTTTTATCATTTTATGACCCTATGCTTTCTGCCAATTGTAGTGCCCTGTCTATTACAGCATCCATGTTATAGTACTTGTACTCAGCCAACCTGCCGCATAAATACAGATTTCCGAATTTATCTGTACAAGTCTTGTACTTTTTGTATAAAGCAAGATTGTCCTCATTTATTATAGGATAATATGGAATATTACCTTTTTCAGCTTTTACATCATACGGCACAGGAAATTCCTTTAGAATAGTAGTTTTCCCTTGGGCCTCCTGCCTTGTAAGGTATTTGAACTCGGTTATCCTTGTAAAATCCTCCTCATTGGGGTAGTTCACCACTGCCGCAGACTGATAGCTAGTGACCTTATGCTGTTCGAAAACGAAGTCCAGGGAACGGTACGGAAGCATGCCGAATTCGTATCCCATTAATTCATCAATGGCTCCCGTATAGATTATCGGCTTTTCCCAAAGCTTTCGGTCAAAATAAATCCTGGAATTTTCAATATCCATTTCCAATCTTTTAGCAGCATCACAGCTTAACTGAACAGTGATGTTTGGATGATCCAGCATATTTTCAAAAATCCTTGTAAAACCATTGCATGGCATGGCCTGGTACTTGTCCTGAAAATACCTGTCATCATAGCCCAGTACCACCGGAACACGGTTTATGACAGACTTGTCCACTTTTTCAGGCGGCACGCCCCACTGCTTTGCAGTATAGTTGACAAAGACCTTGCTGTAGACAAACTCACCAAATTTTGAAATGATATCATCCTTGCAGCACATCAAATCAAGAACCGATACTTTTTCCTGCCCAGGGTAATATGCTTGCAGCTTTTGTTTTATTTCATCTGCCATTTTTTGAGGATACAGCTTTTCCAGGGACGTAAAATTAAAAGGAATGGGTACCAGCTGTCCGTCTATTTTCCCTAAAACCCTATGTTCATAAGAAAACCAGTCGGAAAATTGTTTTAAATACTCGAATACATTTTTCAGATTGGTATGGAATATATGAGGACCGTACCAGTGAACTGAAATACCGGTATGGTCATTGCTTTCAAACATATTGCCACCTATATGGGCACGTTTTTCTATAATTAAAACCTTTTTTCCGCGATCAGCCAGCATCCTGGCTGTCACTGAGCCGGCAAATCCGCTGCCTATGACTATTGCATCAAACATATCAAGCCCCCATGGCTATTTTACTTTATAGAGATCGTATCTGAAATCGTCAAAAATACAATACTGCTCTCCCGAGCTTACAAGCGTATAATTCTTATTCAATTCATCATAAATTGGTTTTTGGTAATCCGGAATTGTTCCGGGCTGTGTTAATGAAGTCCTCATGACCACATACTCAACCGTCTTATCCTTTACATAGCTGTATTGAGTGTCAACTATTTGCGGATATTTGGAATAGTTGATTATGGGTACATAAAAATATTTTGTATTTGGAACACTGTCTGTAAGTATCGAAAAACCGTTATCCTGTGTAAGAAGATTGAGCACCGTAGGATTGGGATCCTTTTTCATGATTTCTGTAAATTTTTCCTGAAGCATCGGAGTATGTATATAAAGGCGGCTTTGCTTATAAAGGCTGTTTGACTTTAAGGTCAATAGGAAGGCTGCACACATAAAACCGATTAATACCCATTTGTGAATATTCTGTTTTAGGAACAGGCAGCATAATGCAACCAGTCCTGTTACAGCAAATACCGTAACTGGCAGATAATAATATGAAAAGGATATCCCTGAAAAATAAATTACAAAGAAGGTAAGTCCAAAAGAGCATATTAGTCCAAGCTTTCCGGGAATCCCCACCAAACCTTTCTTGAGTACAAAGTAAGCCATTCCAACTGCAAACAGCAGGAAACATCCGAAATTGTTCAGGTTAACCTTTACCAAAACTCTTATGAAAGTCTTTATTGCTCCAAGTGAAAAATGTAATTCCGCATAAAGGGAATTAAACTTGAAATATACATTATAGAAATCTTTTATTCCAGCTGTAATTATGAAGTACAGCAGCCACGGAACTACAACGACTGCAACTCCGGCAAAAAGTGCCAGCAGGTTTTTAAAGAAGTTTTTATACAAACCCTTGATAAGAAGCGGTACAAAAACGAATATGCCAAAACCTATCCAAAACGACAGAGCGGTATACTTCAGCATCAAAACACAGCCTGCCATAATTCCGTGTATAAACATTACTTTAGGATTATGCTCTTTAATATCTGTATTTTTCAGGTACTGAAGAAAATAAAACATACTGACGGCCTGAAAAGCCATTATAAATTCCTCTGGAGATCCGCCGCCCGATATGTAAATAGGGTAATTGAAAATAAATACGGGCATAATGGCGGCAACCAGAAAAGCATGCCTTTTTTCCAGAAACAGATTTGCGGTTTTAAAATTATAAAATAGAACTACGAATAACGAAACCGACTGTATAAAATATACGCCAAGGAAACTCCTGTGCGAGATTAGATATCCAATACCGTATAATAAGTAGAGTAGCGGTCCTTTATGGTCAAATATGTCCTTATATATTACCTTCCCAGAGAACAAACCTTTACCCATTGTAAAGTACGAGTTAACATCAGGCCAGTCATTCAACCTGAACAAAGGCGATGATTTGCTGCAAAAGAAAAGTACGGATAACGAAAAAAATGAAAACAGAAGAATAATCCGCACCTTTGTTGATATTTGTATTCTATTTAGTATTCCTTTATCCATATACGCACTTCCGAATGATTTTATCTTGTGAGATTGAAGAATCTTTTGTATCTTTTTAAAGCAAACCCAAATCAAATTTTATCATTTACGTAAGCTGTTTTCAAGAAAACTTTTTAGAGTTTGATTGTTTACATAATTTTGTTCAAGAAAACCTTCGATATATGGTATAATTTACTATACCCTCCGATTCTTCTCTTTTGCTGCATTATATTCAAAATGTATATGTCTTGGGTATAAAAGAAAGAAAGGCCTGTGAGACTATGTCTATTGGCCTTTATAAAGCTTATAAAGTTGAATTATTTGTTATATCCAAATTTTTATTTATCTTTATCAGTATGCCCTCCAAAAGCTTGGACTCATTCTCGGTAATGCCCGTAAAAAGGCTGTTCTGTATATTAACGGCAATTGGTATAAGCTTATCTTTTATAGTTTTACCGCCATCGGTTAAAAAAACATTAAAACTTCTTCTGTCCTGTTTACTAGGTTTGCGGTACAGTAAATCACGTTTTTCCATACTGTCAAGAATTCGTGTAAGATTGGATTTATTCTTACAGGTACGTTGGCACAGTTCAAGCTGTGAGATGCCTTCTTCATCCCATAGCCTCAACAAAACGGCAAATTGATCTGAGGTTATGTCATATCCGTTTGCCGTGAAAGCCTTTCTCAAGGCCTCCTTCATTTGCCAGGAGGTGTTTATCATATTATATCCGAGTGTAGCACTTATACTTATACCGCTGTAAGTTTTATCTTCCATATGCACCTGCCGCATCTAAATTATGCTTA